>DERU01000242.1:0-16814 GCA_002361095.1 Lachnospiraceae bacterium UBA3332 | reverse complement strand
CCGCCCCATTTACGGAAACGCTTCCAGATCTCCACTGAATAGGCCGCTGTCTGCTCCTCTTTCAATAAAAGGTGGAATTCGTCTATGTAATACCGTGTTGATTTATGCGTGATTCTATTTGCTGTCACCCGGTTCCACACTGCATCCTGCACGATAAGCATACCCAGCTTTTTAAGCTGTTTGCCTAAATCCTTGATATCGAAACAGACGATCCGGTTATCCAGCTCCACATTCGTCTGGTGGTTGAACACCTTTAAGGAACCATTGACATAGATTTCCAGCGCGGTGGCGATCCGCTGTGCCTGCACTTCCTTCTGTCCCCGCAGGCATTCATATAAATCCCCGAGTACAGGCATATTCTCCGGCACGGGGTTCTCAAAGTATTTCCGGTAGACGATAGGGAGACACCTGTCGATCACGGATTTTTCCTCCGCTTCGATCCCGTTTCTGCTCCCCATGATCAGTTCGCATAAGGATAAGATAAAATCGCTCTTTACCCCCAGCGGGTTATCATCCTCCGAATAATCCATGTTGATGTCCATGGGGTTGATATAGTCATGGCTGGTTGCGCAGATATGCACCACCTGCCCGCCAAGGGCACCCACCAGCGGATAATACTCGCCCTCCGGATCTCCGATGATAATGTCGTCCTGGGTGGCGAAGAAAGCATTGGTGATCTCCCTCTTTGCGGAGAAGGATTTACCGGAACCGGGCGTGCCTAAGATTAAGCCGTTGGGGTTTTTAAGTTTCTTCCGGTCCACCATGATCATGTTGTTGGAGAGGGCATTTAAACCGTAATACAGCGATTCCCCAGGCATGAAAAGTTCCTGTGTGGTGAACGGCACAAAAATGGCGGTTGACGTGGTGGTAAGCGCCCGTTTAATGGGGATTAAGTTAAGCCCAAGCGGTACACTGCTCATCAGCCCCTGCTCCTGCATATAGTCAAGCCGCCGTAAGGAGCAGTTGTATTTCTGCGCAATCCCGGCAGTCTGGAAAATCCCGTTGTCAAGCTCCTGCTTTGTCCCTGCCGTGTTTAAGAAAAGCACGGTCACAAGGAACATGCGCTCATTCCTCGTCTGTAAATCTTCCAAAAGCCGTTTCGCCTCCCCGCCGTAAGTGTTTAAGTCAGACGGGATGATGTCCATGTCGTACCCGCTTCTTACCGCTTTCTTCTGCTCCTCCAGCTTCATGCGGTCAATGTCCGTCACCTTGCTTTTTACCGTTTTTATGGCCTTTAACTGGTCTATGGACTGGATATGCAGGTTTACCACAAGGTTTCTGTCCATATCCAAAAATTCCGCCAGCATACGGTCTGTCAGTTCCGGGGCGAGGATCTGTAAATAGGAAACCGCCCCAAGGGTGTTCCCCATCTGGAAATCCTTGCCGTTTTTAAATACGAAGCTTGGCGGCGCGATAAAATCCTTTGTCCCCATGCCGGATTTAAGCACCTGGCTGTAGGAAAACCGGAAGGGCTCTTCCTCCTCCTGGTTGAAAGTCTCATACAAAATCTGCAGCCGCTCCTCCCCGCTTAAAGGGTATGCCTGCACGCCAAGAACCTTAAAATTATTCAGGATGTCCGCCTCGATCCGCTCCAGGCGCGGCTTTGCTTCCCGGATGTTCTCCGCTTCGATGCCAAAGGTGATATACTTTGTCCGCACCAGCCCGTTGTTCCCTTTGGCGAGCTGGTTCTTTAACATCTGCGCGTACTCCATGCGCACATCGTCAAAAGCATCGTTCTGGGGCATGATCCTTATCACCGATTCATATTCCTCCATGCTGCTTTTGCGGTTTACAAAGGACATCTGGAAGTGGATGGTGCTGTCAAAGTAATTGAGGAAGTCGCACCAGTTCTCAAAAATAGCGTTCTTGTCCTCGTTCTGCGCGAGCTGGTAATTGACGTCGTAAAACCGGATGGTTTTGGAATAGTATTTGTCAAGCACCCGGCAGATCCCGTCCTTTGCCATCTCCCTGTAGGGGATGGACTGCTGGGCTGAGATCCGCTTCTCCTGCTTTTTATCCCTCTTCCCCTTCCCCCTCTCCTGCCTGTGCCCGCCTATGCCGCTTTTCTTTCTGTTTTCCTGTCTGCTTTTATCGTTGTTTCCATTCCTGCTTTTGCCGGTACCTTTAATTCCATCTTTCCCTCTGCTTTCGTCCCTGTTTTCTCTTCCCACGCTTCTTTCCTCCCTTCCCCGTTTTTACGGACATTTCATCCTTTTTATCAAATAAATTCTCCACCTCATACCTGCGTATGGCCGGGCGGAGCAGCTTCACGCCTACCATGTTCATCAGTATCTTCTCAAAGGGAAGCCCGTCTTTTTCATACATGGCAAAAAGAAAGGCGGGGAGCATGACCAGCACCATACCCGCCCCCGCATTGCTTGTCCCGATATAATCTTTTGTGAGAAAATAAAAGGGAAGCCCCAAAGCCGCCGCAACCCCAAGGCACACCACCTGTCTTTTTGTCAGATTGAACAGCACCTTACTTTTCACTTTTGTGAGATCCTTCGGCACGCTCACATACGCCATAACCTGTTTAGTAACTGGAATTTTTTAGGCGTGGGGTTTTGTTTACTTTACCAAAATATCTGCCATAACCTGTCTGTTACAGCACCATCATTTTGTCTGTAGACATCCTAACCCAATTCCAGCACTTCCTCCTTTCCCTTTTCATCTCCCCACTGTTTTCACCTTAATGCGCCCCGAACACGGCTTTTGAAAGACTCCCCGTTTTGGTAAGCCCCAGGCACAGCACCACGGTGTATGCCGCCGCTTCAAATAACGCCAAATGCATATCCGCCGAAATCTGTATGGATGCGACTAACACGCTGTAAATGCCTACGCAGATCATCATAAAAAACCCCTGGAAGCCGAGGGCGAAAAGCCCCTTAAAGTAGTTGTTCCCCACCTGCCCCCATTCCCGGTTTGCCAGCGTGGCAAAGGGGATCGGCGCCACCGATGTATAAAGGTATATCTCAATCATCCTGACAAAAAGAATGACCGTGATGATCACGGACATAATCTTTAAGCCAAGGCTTACCAGCATGGTCTCCAGGGCTAACACCGCAAGCTCACCGGTCTCCATGGACAGCATGGCGGCGTCCATCTGTGTAATCATGGAATCCACGTTGACCGATGTCTGCCCGCTGATGGATGCACCCGCCGCGTTTACCACGTGCTGCCCCACATCGAAAACCGCCATGGTGATATCAAAGGTGTTGCTTACTATATAGACCGCCACCCACATCTTGAAAAAATATTTAAAAAACATCCATGTGTCGATCTCATGCATGCTGTTTTTCTCCGTCAGCATGGTAATCAGCTCATAGCACAGCACGAAAGTGATGATCATGCCCGCTATGGGCATGACCACTGAATCTGACAGGTTTCTTATCAGGTTAAAAATGTTCCCGTTCCACCCCTGGGGTGTCTGTCCCACCTGCGCGGCAATCTCCCCGGCCTTTTCGTTCACGCCCGTGAACATGGTTGCCAGGTTTGTGCGGATCATGCCGGAGAAAAGCTCCCGCATCCACTCCTCGATTGCCTCAAATATGTTGTCAAACATGGGCAAAGCTCCTTTCCCGTCTTATCCAAACAGGTTCGCAAGGAGCGGCACAAGCTGGGTGCCGATGAGCGCCACCCCTCCTCCGGCCATAAGTTGCTTAATTCCCTGTGATTTTGCACCAGGGTTGTCATTGCCATACCCTTCGAGCAGATTGATCACGCCCCATACTGCAAGCCCCGCGCCAAGCGCCACCACGAGAGTCTGTAAAATAGTAATCGATGAAGTAAAAAATGCCATATACGTTATATAGGGCCGAAATATTTGTTTTATTATTGTTCTCTCTTTCTGCAGAAACCATGGAAAGAAAGGGGCAAATCCCGTTTCCTTTCCGGGACCCATCATCCGGCCCCCTCCTTCCTTTTTTCGTGCATACGCTTCCTTCCTCTCCCATGGCTCTGCCCTAATCCTAAGTCCGTCTGTTCTTTCTCTCTTTTCCGTACATGACATTGCTTTCGCATCGTTTCTTCTGGTTAAAAAAATAACAGCAGGGAATCCCTGCTGATACATCCCGCAATGATGTAGTTTTTCTGTGCCCTGTATTCACGGCACAAACGATCTGGTTATACGGTCAAAACGTTTATCTCCCGATCCGGTGCACGAATCATATATTGGTTTTTTCCTGCCACCTTTTTCCCCCTTCCCTGCCGGGAAATACCCGACTATTTTTAAAATCAGCCACTTCTTTCTCCGGGAACAGCCTTTTTAATTCCTCTACCGCTTTCCATACCAGAGGATTATTTTCTGTTTCCGGGTCATAATGGAGCATCCCTGTATGGATCTCCCCGCCGCTGAGAATATCGATCTGTATGTCCTCATATGGCAGCTGTCCCCTCCTGTGTACCTTAATACCGATGGCTGGGATGCCGTGCCTGCGCTCTGGCGGGATATTCCGGTAAATGGCAGCGGCTTCCTTGGCCGTTTTGATATCTTCATGGTATTCCCCCAGGCTGTGGATCTCTCCGCACTCTGCCACCGTAAAGCGGATTACCAGCTCCCCTTTGTTCCCTGTTTTTCCTTTTTTTATGCTTGTTCCTGCCATAGCTTCCTCCGTCTGTCTGGTCTTTTGGCAATCAGACAGTTACATCAACCTGGTATTTCCTCCCGCTGCGTTTCGTCCCTACACTGCCCACATGGGACTTATAAATAGAGAACACCTTTTTGCTTCTGCATCTCCCCATATGGATGTCCAGTAAAAGCAGCCCGGTGTCATCCTTACTGCAAAGGCACAGGCGGTAATCGCCTTTTTCCAAGCCGTCAAACATATATTGGCCGTTTTTGTCTGTCTGCGTCTCCATGGTTTCTGCTTCCTGCCCCGCCAGCGAAACTTGTATGCCGCGCACGGCATTCCCGTCGCTGTCGAGTACAGTCCCGCAGACGGTTCTTTTCCCATCAAAAATGCATAACAGGATGATATGCAGAATACCCACCCCCGCTCCTAACAGTAACAAAAGCCACGGCCAGAACGGCATATGCTCGTGCCCTTCCTCTGCCTGAGCATCTTCCTCCTGCAAAGTTTCCTGCCGTGCTGCCTCTTTTGTCTGCCCGCCTTTTTCTTCCGGCTGTATTGATTTTTCGGGAATCTCTGGTACCGGGAACGCAGGCTTTTTCTCCTGCGCCGCTTGGGGCTGTGCCCCCTGGGACAATATTATTTGGGCGGGAATCCCCGCTACTGGCTCCGGGTTTTCCCCGCCGTCCCCTGTTGGTTCTGTGTCCGGCTGGCCGCCGCCGTCCGCTTCCCCATCTGTCCCGCCGTCACCGCCATCGTCTCCCGGCTCCTGCCCGCCATCCCCGTCACCATCTCCCGGCTCCTGCCCGCCGGGTTCTTTATCCTTGGGTTTCTCCTCTTCCGGCTCCCCGTCCTCCGGCTTCTCCACCGGCTCAAACACCGCCTGTACTGTCAAGTCTCCCGTAATGAAGCTAAAATCCTTGTCCCAGCCGGCAAACCTGTATGTATAGGACGCATCCGCTTTTCTTGACGGGGCCTGCGGTGTAGCTGCAGGTTGGCCGTATGCCACTTCCTGCACGTCATGGGTAATATCGCCGTTCATAAAAGTCACGGTATAGGTACGGGTTTTCGTCTCATAAAGCGGGTGGAAACGGGATTCTTCCGTGATATGCGTAACGTCGCCGTCCCAGCCGGCAAAGACATAACATTCCCTCTCCGTAGGCTCCATGGCAGGTGCTTTAGGCACCTTGGCCCCCATGCCGTGTTTTATTGTCTGCCTGCTTAAGATATTGTCGTCTGCATCGTAGAAGATCACTTCGTATTCATTGAGGACTTTCTCAAATACCGCCCGGATTACCTCATCTTTTGCGATATGGGTATAACTGCCGCTCCACCCAGTAAATTTCCAGCTTCCCCACTCTTCTTCCGGTCTGGCAGGATCGTCGGGCACCGCGGCGTCCTCCCCGTACTTTACCGTCTGTGTATCCAGGACAGTATCTCCATCCATAAAGGTCACTGTATAAGAGCGTGTCCCTGCATCATAGACCGGATAAAATGCCGTATCCCCGGTGATGCCCTCTGTAGACGCGCTCCATCCGGTGAAAGTGTAATGGTACTGTGCCGTAGGTTCTTTTTCCGGGATCTCCGGCTCCGTGGCATCCTCCCCGTGGACAACGGTCTGTCTGCTGATTACATTGCCCTCCGCATCGCAGAAGGTAACTTCATATGTATTGAGGATTTTCTCAAACACTGCCCAGACTGCTTCGTCTTTGGCAATATTCGTATAACTGCCCCTCCACCCGGTAAACTGCCAGCTCCCCCACACTTCCTTTTCTCTGGTGGGATCTGCGGGCGCTGTCGCATCGTTCCCATATGCTACTGTCTGTGTATCCAGTACGGTACTGCCGTCCCGGAATGTCACCGTATAAGAACGTGTTTCTGTACCGTAGACAGGATAAAACGCTGTATCCCCAGTGATGCCCTCTGTAGACGCGCTCCATCCGGTGAAAGTGTAATGGTACTGTGCCGTAGGCTCTTTTTCCGGGATCTCCGGTTCCTTTGCATTTTCCCCGTGGGCAACGGTCTGCCTGCTGATCACGTTTCCCTCCGCATCATAGAAAAGGACTTCATACTGGTTGAGGGCTTTCTCAAACTGCGCCGTGATTACCTCGTCCTTTGTGATATTGGCATAACTGCCGCTCCACCCGGTAAATTTCCAGCTCCCCCATTCTTCCTCCGGGCGGGTGGGATTCTCCGGGGCTTCCACACTGTCCCCATATCTGACTTCCTGCTCACTTAAAATGCGGCCTCCGTCTTTAAAAACCACCGAAAATGTCCGGATCTCATACTCTGCCTTCACCGTCAGATCCGATACGACATTCGTATAACTCCTGTCCCACCCTGTAAAGCGCCAGCCTGTCCTCTCTGGGTCTTTGGGGGCCGCGGCATCGTCCCCTTTATGCAGATGCTGTCTTGACAATTCGCTGCCGTCATAATCGGTAAAAATAACTGTACATGCCTCACTGTATTCATTCCTTGTCGTTTCATAGCCGCACACCGTACAGGCATCCGTTATGGGCGTTACAAAGGATTGCTTTTCTGCATCGTAGTATTCCTCCCCGCGGGTAGTCGTAAAATCCTCACATAGCAGGGTGATGTGGCCTTTATCCGTCCTGGTTGTAAAGAAATCGTAATAAGGGGATTTCCCATGGATTTCTATTTCGCTGCATTTGGGGAGTTCAATATCCATATCAGACCTCGGCGGGACATCCGCCGTAACTGTACGGACTACCACCCTGTCAAACTTGCTGCCGGCAAAAGCCGCCCTGCCGATGTGCGCCACATTCTCCCCGACCTCCAAAGTGCCGATCTTTATCTTTCCTGCACCGTATGAAAGTACATGGGAACCTATACAAGTGATGCTGTCCGGCAGCCTCAGGGTATCCTGCACCAGACTGGTGCCGCACAGGAAGGAATCCGGCAGGGTCTTTACCTTTTCCCCGATCCGCAGTTCCCCTATGTCCACCCCCTCGAAAGCGGCGCGGTATCTGTTTGTTTCTGTCACGCCGTCCTGCCTTGCATCCACGGCATCGTAATTTAAAACCCCGATCTTTCCCCTTGCAAAAGCCTCTGTACCGAGGGAAGTTACATTCTCCCCGATTGTCAGTTCCCCTATGGCGATATCATCCCCGTAGAAAGCCATTGCGCCTACTGTGGTGAGGCATTCCGGGAAGACAAGCGCATCCGCCGTGTAATCTATACTGCAAAAAAGATGTTCCGGGATCATCGCCACCTTGTCGCCGATGGTAATGTTGGAAACAGAAACATACCCGAAAGGCCCGTATACAATTTGGCCATATTTAGCAGAATCCATGGCGTTCACCGCAAAATAATTGATATTCTCGATCTGGTTTCTTGAAAAAGCTTCATCCCCGATCGCCCTGACATCCTCCCCAATCGTAAGCGTGGTGATTGTTTTGTTGTAATAAAATGCCTTGTCCCCTATGCTCTCCACATTTAATGTCAGTTCATCCATTGTGATCTTTGCGTTGGCAAAACAGTAATCCGGGATCACTTTCACATTTTCACCTATATGGAGTTCCCCGATATATGCCAGGGAGAAAGCGCCGCTGCCTTCGCCGTCCGCCCCCGTCTCGGCAGCTTCCGCATTATAGTGCAGCTCTGTCATTGATATGCCCCTGAAAAGGCTTCCCGCCATATATGTGACCGTCTCCGGTATGGTGACGGACGGAAGTTTCGTTACCGCCTGTGATATGGTGAACGTAAGCCGCGTGACAGTATAACCCCCGACCTGCGCCGGAATATTAAGCGCCCTGTAATCCCAGGTCGATTCCCTATAGTTCTCTAACTCATAGATCTCCGCAGTCCCGTCATCGTAAGCATAATAGTGGTAGACCACCCCGTTTTCATCTGTATAAGTATTATCATCCTGCACGGTACCGCTGTCCGCCGTCTGCGCTGACAGCAGCACAATATCCGTTTCCCCGCTTTCTTCCGTTTCTGCCTCATCGGCTGTTTCTTCTTCCACGGTGATTTCCTCTTCCCCGGCAATTTCTTCCTCCCCGGTGATTTCCTCTTCCCCGGCAATTTCCTCTTCCCCGGTGATTTCCCCTTCCCCGGCGGCTTCCTCTTCCCCAGTCGTTTCCCCTTCCTCGTCAGTCTCCTCCCCAGTAATCCCCTCATCCCCGGCACCGGTTTCCTCCCCCTTTGTATCCTGCGCCCCTTCTGGTATTTCCTCCGGTTTTTCACTCTCTTCGGGATCTTCTTTATCCGGGATATCCTCTTTGTCCGTTCCTGCTTCCCCGGTTTTCTCCCCGCCCTCCGTATCTTCTGTGTTCTCTTTTCCTGTATCCTTCCTATTCTCCGATTCTTCCGTATCCTCTCCGTTCTCCTTATCTTTCTTATCCGGTTCTTCCGGATTCCTTTTATCTTCTGCCTCTTTCCCTTCCGCATCTTCCGGATTCCCTGCCTCCTTTGCCGTTTCCCCAGCTTCTTGCACCGGGCCGCCAGTCTGCCCTTTTAAAACAGGGTCTTCCGGATTTTCCTCCTGCCCGTCTGCACCGATATCATAAGTTTCCAAAGATTCGTTTCTATTTTCCTCTGCATAAGAAATACGCGGCAAACCCGGCATCGTTCCAAGCATACATACAGCCGCCAGAAATGCCATAAACCGTCTTACTGCTTTTTTACTTCTCTTCATCTACATTTTCCTTTCCCTATACCATTAGATATCTCGCTGTTTCTGCCGTCATGTACTGCCCAAGGTATTCCTCCCTGCGGGGCATGACGATGTGCAGGTTTCCGTGAATATTGATCCACTCAATGACAAACCAAAAACCAAGCCCCCTGTTGTCTGGTTTCCAGAGCCCATCCTCCGCAAAGCTACCGCCCCGAAGCATGTAATCAATGATGGCCGGATTGGAAACATGCTCCGCAATCTCCCAGCGGTTAGGGGATTTTTCCTTGTGGCATCCAAAGCCGCAGTAAACACAACCCGTCCGGCTGCATCCCGCCGTGCTGTACAGGGGCTTTCCCTCATCAAATATCCCCATATCCAGGGTATTTTTCTGCCCGGCCCTTTTTTTGCCCGGACTTTCTTCTGCCCGCACTTCCCCATATACAGAAGCGATGGGGATCTTGTAATGGTAAATGTATTCCAATACATCCTGGCCCACCCAGAATGACATAGGATTGCTGATGGGGCTTTTCATTCCAAACCCGTTGCACCCGTTTTTCAGCCAGTTGGTAGTCCGCAGACGGCTTTCGCTTGCCATCTGCGCCGTCATAGGGAAGCTTCCCGTCCTCTTTGCGTAGCTGTGCATGGGCGCTTTCTTCATAATGTCACAGCATCTGTCTGAAATCTCAAAAGGAGCCTCCAGAAAAAAAATGTACCTCTCCTTGTTGTACATCCTGGAATACTCTGATGTGGCTGCCCCTTTTTCTTTATGGGGATATTTCCCCGTAAGCATCAGGTAGCGGATCGGCACTTTTATTTCTGTGCTGGGTATCCCGCCCCTGATTAGTTTCTGGTAAAGGGCATTTTCTTTGTCCTCCCTATGGTCAATGCCTGCCAAGTCTGCCATATAGCTGTGGTTGGGAATGATGTCCGCACTGCCCTCCCCGTTCTCCCGCTCCACTAACTTTTCCATGTACCGTCTCGCCCCATATACACAGCTTGCCACTTCCTTGCTGATAAAGGGATAACCGTACTTGATGATCGTCTGCCTGAAATCCAGTTTCGGGCGCAGGATCTCCACATCCTCATAAGACTGTACAAAAGCGCGGATTTCCGGGTATTCGAGTCCCGTATCCGTATATACTGCCCTCATTTTCCCGTACATTTTTCTTGCAATATCCAGCAATACCGTACTGTCCTTGCCACCGCTAAAAGCCACAAAGACGCTGTTTCCCCCGTAATGCTCCACCCACTGGCTGATACGGTTCTGTGTCATCCGTATCTTTGCCGGCAAGGGAAGCGACTGCATCTGGTACAGGTCCCCTATTGTGTGTTTGTTCATGTACCTCCTTCCTGTCTATAAGGGCGCAGAAATAGTTCCACGTCCTGCTTCCTCTTATTTTTCTTTTTTACCCTGTGTCACACTAACCCCCATATTCCGCTTTGCGGAATCTCAAATCCGTTCGGAGAATGCCGTATTTCAGGCATTCTCCCGTGTGAGACTTAGTACTTCTTAGCGAAGCAGCCTCTGCTGCTGAGCTCTAGAAGTACTTCTCACACTTCTTAAATTGCTGTTTTTGGGCAGCAAAAAAGGGCATCCTCTTCCATGCCCTGTCTGCGCCGTCTATCTTTCTATATTTTCTGTATTCGTTTAATTTTCTGTTTTTTCTGACTTTTCTCCTTTTTCTGAATTTCCGGTTCCCGTTTCGGTATTTTCTTCCTCTCCCTCTACCTCGATCAGCTCAAATTCCTCGTCCGGACGAAGCACCAGTCTGTGTTCCAGATAGCCTTCCACATCAAAAGCATTCTTCTTGTCATAGTCAGACAGTTCTTTGTACCGCTTATGACTGGTGATATCAAACTTATTGCTCAAAAAAGGCCGCACGCCGCGAAGCTGTAAGATGCACTTATCGCCGTCCATGACTGCAAGTTCGTCTCGACTCATAAGCTCTTTCCCGATCTTTTGAAAATTTAGGCCGTAAGAACGGCTCTGCCCGCGGGTATCGGAAGTGTTGTACAGATCGATGGTCTCCCGTCCAAGCGTCTCTGAAATCTCCTTTAAAGTTGTGCTCTCCTTCCCGCCGAGGAACAACATGCTGTCACAATTCCCCAGAATGGTTTCCGCTGCGTCCTTATAGATTGTCTTTAGCTGGCTCTGCGACTGTAAGATGATGGAAGCCGATATCTCTCTGCTCCTGATGGTGGCGATCAGCTTGTCAAACTTGGGGATCTGGCCAATATTCGCAAATTCATCGAGTAAGAGCCGTACATGATAGGGAAGCCTGCCGCCATGCACATCATCGGCCCGGTCACACAACAGGTTAAAGAGCTGGCTGTACATCACCGCCACGATGAAATTAAACGTGTCGTCCGTATCGGAGATAATGACAAACAATGCGGTCCTCTGGTCTCCCAGCATATCTAACTCCATTTCGTCATAGCTAGTCAGCTCCCGCAGCTCCGCGATATCGAATGGCGCAAGCCTGGCACCGCAGGAAATTAAGATCGATTTTGAGGTTTTGCCCGCCGCAAGCTTGAATTTTTTATATTGGCGCACAGCAAAGTGCTCCGGGTTCTCCGCTTCCAGCTCCCCAAACAATTCGTCCACCGCGTTCCGGAACTCTTCATCATCCTCCCTTGTCTCCGAAGCATTGATAAACTCTAATAATGTGGAAAAATTCTGCTCTTCCTCCGGCGCTTCATAGTAGATGTAGCCGATCAGGGCACAGTATAAAAGCCGTTCCGATTTTGTCCAGAAATCCTCGGAAGATTTCTCCCCCTCCCCTTTGGTGTTGGCGATAATGGTATTCACCAGCTTTAGGATATCCTTTTCGGAGCGGATATAGTGGAAAGGGTTATAGTGCATACTTTTTTTGAAATTGATTGTATTTAGCACCTTTATTTTGTATGGTTCATAGACGGTTTCCCCGTTTTTATCCAGCACGGGCTTCCCCCGTTTCATCTTTGGTGTGCCGCGCCTTAGCATTTTCCCGCACTCGACTAAGATAGTTCCTTTCGGATCCGTGACGACAAAGCTGACATTCTGCGGCATCTGCATAAGCTGTGGTTTCACATAGAAGCGTGTCTTTCCGCTGCCGGAGCCGCCGATCACCACCACGTTTTTATTCCTTGCGTATTTTGGTTTTTTCGGCCTGCCGTCCATGGTAAGGCGTTCTGTCTGGGTGAAGAGGATATTGTTGTCAAACACCGGATCAATGAACGGCGCAATATCTTTCTCATTGCCCCATCTGGCAGAGCCGTACTCCACGCCCTGTCTGTATTTCTTTGCATTTTTCCCTCTCATATATACCACCGCTTTCACCACCGCCGCCCCAATCATCCCGGCTGCCAGGTCATAGATGTGGAAGCTGGGGATGGGGTCTTTAAAGGCCAACTGGAAATGTAAGAACAAGACCCCCATTTTCTCCGCAAAAGACTCACCAACACAGTGGCGGTACAGCCAGGCCAGCTTATCTGCCAGATACCATGCAATAATATAAGGTACGTTCACCATAAGCAGCCGCTTTTTATCTACCGCCGTGAATCTGTCTGCTATATTATGCAGCAGCTTACCAATGGCCTGCGGGAATCCGCTCTGCTTATTTTTCTTTTTTCCTGTTTGCTTGTGGGCATTTCCATCTGCTTTCTTTTTTCTCAAATTTCCTGCCCCCTGTCCTTATGTCTCGTTTTCTCCCTTTCCCGATGTCCTGCCACGCGCTCCTTTGCAAGCTGGAGCTTTTGCCGCACGGAGGGCTTTTTCTCCTTTTTAAGCGTCCTGCCGGTATATTCCTTAAAGGCGGCGGTAAGGGTGTCCACGTCCTTTGCCCGGAAGAATACAAAATACCGGGGCGGTGAAACGGATTTGTCCTTTTTCAGGCTGTAATCAATGTGGTATTTACGGGCGCATTTGGCAAAGGATTTGATATTCCCGTCAGTGATCTCAATATTTGATAACTGTGCGCCGTTTTCGGTAAGTTTCTTTAAACTCTGTTTCCCACGGTTTACCGTCTGCTTCTTCTCTTTGTGTTTGACGGAAGCAGCCTGCTGTTTTTGTTGTTTCTGCTGTGCACTTTGCTCCATGTTGTCCAAGGCTTTTTCCAGTGTCTCCTTTAATATCCGTGCCGAAATCTTCCCGCCGTTAATACTCATGGCGATCAGTTTCTCGCTCACTTCATCCTGCACAAAATTTCCTCCTTTCCCGCGCTATGTTTTCTGCTTCCCCTCCCGGAGGATCTTTAAGATGCAGTAGCCGATACAGGGATAATGCTTCCCATAGGGGCAGTCTGCACAGGTTTCCTCCGCATCCGGCTCCTTCTCCGGCTCTTCTGGGAGAAGGTAATAACACTCTCTCCGCTTGCAGGTTCCCCTCTTTGTACTGAAATAGCAGTAAGCACAGTCCGGCTTATCTGGCGCATATTTTTGTTTGTCACCTTTCCCTCCCTGCACTCTGGTTTCCTCATTTCTTTCTTTTTCATTAAAAAATGCCTGTGCCGATACACAAAAACCGCATTTTCCCTGTCTCTTTTAATTTAGCGAAAATTTTTCTTTCCCTACACATCAAAAAAAGCATCCACGAACTAGCTGACAATCCATGGACGCTTTTTGTTAGACATCATTTAATCTGACGACTTCTTTCATCAAATTAAAAAATACCATTTTAGTCTGCCACAGACAGCATCAAATAAAATGCTTCCCTGTCGCTGTCTTTTATGGTATTTCTTTCCCTCTACACTTTCTCCGGCCCCGCCACCCTTGACGGCGCACGGTGGAAATGCATTTCAGTCTTACCGACGGCTAAGGAACTCAGGAACAATCCGTTCTTATCCGTCGGGAAACGGCATTGTAGCATTTCCCCCGCACGCCGTCAAGGGCAGGCCAAAAGCCACAGGTGGCTTTTGGTGGCTGCTTTTTCCCTCTGGCACAGAATCTAGGAACAATCCTCTGTGAAGCCGTTACCCGTTTTCCTGCCACACTTTTCTTTGTCGTTATGATTCAATTTCTTGTTTCTCTTCTACTATATATGTCCGGTATTAGTCAAACTGTGTATTGCCACAGCGTATAGCGGAATAAATCTGGTATCTTCCGGTATCCAATGTATAGCCAAACCGCCAAACTGTTACAGCCAACACAGCGGTTGACTAACACCATATGTTCTTATTGAGCGCTTGCCTGTTTCCCTCCCAAACCCGTTCCAGTCCCGGTTTCTTTTTCCGCGGCGTTTTCTCCGGCAGGGTACGCGAAAATGCACACTCATCTGCAGGGTATCAGTTTGGGCAGGCTATAAAGTTTTCAATGTACGCCAAAGGGGAAATTCTTGTGAAAAAATAGAAATGTATTTACCCCTTTACTAATAGCAGGCGGGAAGGGGTAAAAATTAAACAGTTTATAAAACTTTTAGAAATTATTTTTTAGAAATGCAGATTTCCATTAGATACGAAACTATGGTTTTCCTGATTTGTCTACTGGCAAAGAGGCAATTTCTTTTCCAAATTCCTTTTCTATGCCCTTATTTTGGCATGTTTCTTCTTTTTGGGCCTTTCATGGAGATGGTACTGGTCATGGCTCTTAATCTCCTCTATCGCCTGTTTTAGATCCAGGGCGCTTCCCTGGTCGTGGAATGGGTATGCCTCTTTATGTTTGTGTTGTATTCTGCATGAGACAAATGTCGGGTACTGTTGGTGAACGATATGCCAGTAATGTTTTGTATTTTTTGACTGCAGGGTGACTGCATAACATCCTGCGTTGATGATATGAAAATAGGTCTGGTCGATGCTCTTTAGTTCCGTAGTAGTAAACATATGGTTTCCTCTCTTTGTGGGTTGTGCAGATATTCTTGCGGCAGATGATAGGAGTACCTATCTGTGACTGTTTAGATTTCATTTATATAAATAAATATATATTTGCTTATATAAATATTATAACACAGAGTTATTCAAAAATCAAAATAAATATTTATGATTTTAAATTTATTTATTGATTTAGAGGATGGTGAATGTTACACTGGAATGGAGTTGTGAAATGAAAAGTGGGGTACAAAAATAATGGCGATAAAATATTATAAACTGCTCGATCTGCTAAACCGCCGTGGGATAGGGAAAGAGGAATTAAAGAAAAAGATAGGGGCATCCTCGGCTACGATTGCCAAAATCTCCAAGCATGAATATCTTTCTCTGGAAGTCATAGATAAGATATGCGGCGTATTAGAGTGCCAGCCGGGGGATATTCTGGAATACCAGCCTGATAAGAAAGAATAATACCCTGCCCTTCCCCAGCTGGTACGTTCCCCGGTTTCCTGCGCAATTCTCCTATTCTCATTTTCTCCCGCCCTATGGATTGTCCACTATGCCCAGAAAATTCTGCTTTTCCCTGCAATAACCCCTCTATGGTCAAAGGGATGTTTAACTGCAGCCCCATTCTGACAGTTTTTCAAAACAATTCATGCTTTCTTCCCACAAATATTTAAAATTACATCTTTTCATAATCAATAAAATATATAGATTCTTCTGACTGCAGATTCCCGATAACCCGAATTAGCTTTTATAATAGAAGCACAAATATTTTATACAAATGAGGAGGTTATCATGGACGACTTACAAAAATATGTAAAGAATTACCTGAAGCACTGCCAGGAACAAAAACGGCTGGATGAAAAAACGCTACGGGCATACCGAATTGATTTAACCCAGTTCTGCGAATATATCCAGCCCGCCAATATTTTAGAGACTACACCGGAGGTATTGGAAAATTTTATCGCGGATCTCCATCAAAAATATAAGCCCAAAACGGTGAAAAGAAAAATTGCATCATTGAAGGCCCTCTTCCATTATTTTGAATATAAAGACCTGGTCATACAAAACCCTTTTACCAAAATCCAGATAAAATTTCGTGAACCCGTTCTCTTACCCAAGACTATCCCGCTATATAGTGTTGAAGTATTTTTATCTACTATATATAAACAGACATCAAACGCCAAGACAGCTTACCAGCGGAAAAATGCCTTAAGGGATGCTGCAGTAATAGAATTACTCTTTGCCACCGGAATGCGGATTTCAGAACTCTGTTCATTAAAAGCAGATAATGTGAATTTACATGACAGGACCGTACTGATCTATGGAAAAGGTTCCAAAGAAAGGAAAGTCCAGATCGGAAATGATGACGTCATCAGTCTCCTGAAAAGATATAAAAGTAACTTTGAAAAAGAAATACAAAACTGTAAATACTTTTATGTAAACCAGCAGGGAAGAAAGTTATCAGAACAGTCTGTCCGCAGGATGATAAACAAATACACTTCTCTTGCTGCTATAGATTTACATATTACCCCGCATATGTTCCGGCATACTTTCGCTACAAGCCTTCTGGAAGCGGATGTCGATATCCGATACATCCAGGAAATACTTGGACACAGTTCGATCACTGTTACAGAAATATATACGCATGTTACTATGTCTAAGCAGAGAGATATTCTTACTACAAAACACCCCCGGAAAAATTTCCAGATATAACTTTAAAAGCATCAGCCTAAAAGTGCAACGATTTTAGACTGATGCTTTTGATTGATAATTAAATATTATCGGTCAGAAATTGATACAAATTATGAAGGATTCATGAGT
>DERU01000133.1:9710-9912 GCA_002361095.1 Lachnospiraceae bacterium UBA3332 | reverse complement strand
GGCGGCGGATACTTTCCGTGCGGCGGCCGGGGAACAGCTGACGGAGTGGGCTAACCGCGCCGGAGTGGATATTGTGGGCGGCAAGGAAGGCTCGGATCCCGCAAGCGTCATCTATGACGCGGTCAACGCGGCGAAGGCCCGCCATGTGGATGTGCTTTTATGCGATACCGCAGGGCGTCTGCATAACAAGAAAAACCTGATG
>DERU01000133.1:0-9388 GCA_002361095.1 Lachnospiraceae bacterium UBA3332 | reverse complement strand
AACAAGAAAAACCTGATGGAAGAGTTAAAAAAGATGAACCGTATCATTGACCGTGAGTTTCCGGGCGTACACCGGGAAAACCTGGTGGTTTTGGACGGTACCACAGGGCAGAACGCCTTGGTGCAGGCAAGGGAATTTGCGGAGACCGCCGACCTGACAGGCATTATTCTGACGAAGATGGACGGAACCGCAAAGGGCGGCATAGCGGTCGCCATTCAGTCGGAACTGCATATTCCGGTGAAATATATCGGGATCGGGGAAAGCATCGACGATCTGCAGAAGTTTGACGCGGATCAGTTCGTGAAGGCACTGTTTGACGTGAAAGAGTAGGGGGAAATGGAGGAAAAAATGCTGACGCTGGACAAATTTGAAGAAGCTTCCGAGGTGGTAAAAAAAGTAACGCTGGAGACGAAGCTGGTTTATAGTGACTATTTCAGTCAAATGACCGGGGCAAAGGTATATTTAAAACCGGAAAACATGCAGTTTACAGGCGCTTATAAGGTGCGGGGCGCCTATTACAAAATGAGTACGCTTTCGGAGGAAGAACGGGCAAAAGGCGTGATTACGGCTTCCGCAGGAAATCATGCCCAGGGGGTCGCCTATGCGGCCAAGCGCTATGGTGTCAAGGCGACCATTGTCATGCCCACAGGGACTCCGCTGATCAAGGTAAACCGTACCAAAGGCTATGGTGCGGAGGTGGTACTGTACGGGGATGTGTACGATGAGGCCTGTGCAAGGGCATATGAACTTGCGGACGAACACGGTTATACGTTCGTGCATCCCTTCGATGATTTGGCGGTGGCCACCGGGCAGGGAACGATCGCCATGGAAATCATCAAAGAACTTCCGTTGGTGGATATCATTCTGGTGCCAATCGGGGGAGGCGGGCTGGCCACCGGCGTTTCCGTTTTGGCCAAGCAGCTCAATCCCAAGATCCGGGTGATCGGCGTGGAACCCGCCAACGCCAACTGTATGCAGGAGTCCTTAAAGCAGGGGAAGGTAGCGACCCTTGACAAGGTAGCCACCATTGCGGACGGCACGGCCGTAAAGACGCCCGGTGAAAAGATTTTCCCTTATATCCAGAAAAATCTGGACGATATCGTGACGGTGGAGGATGCGGAACTGGTCGTGGCCTTTTTGGATATGGTGGAGAACCATAAGATGGTGGTGGAAAATTCCGGGCTTTTGTCCGTCGCGGCGCTAAAACATTTGGACATCAGGGGGAAAAAGGTCGTGTCCATCTTAAGCGGCGGCAATATGGATGTGATCACCATGTCCTCGGTGGTGCAGCAGGGGCTGATTTTGCGGAACCGTATCTTTACCGTTTCCATACTGCTTCCCGATAAGCCCGGAGAACTGCACAAGGTGTCCGGTATTGTGGCGGGCGCCAACGGCAATGTCATCAAATTGTCCCACAACCAGTTTGTCTCTATCAACCGCAATGCGGCGGTGGAACTGCGCATTACCATGGAGGCTTTCGGCACACAGCATAAGGACGAGATCATGACTGCCCTGGAGCGGGAAGGCTACCGCCCGAAGCTGGTGCAGACTACCATCTGAACAGGACCGCAAAAAAACACTTTTCCTGCAGGCGAAATGGTGGTATAATGAGCGGAAAGCGAAAGACAGGCTTATCTGGCCCAAGGAATGGAGGAGAATGTATGGAAAAGAAGGATCTGGATTGGGGCAATCTGGGATTTGGTTATATGCCGACGGATTACCGCTATGTGTCAAATTATAAGGATGGCAGATGGGAGGAAGGCGGGCTGGTCACGGATTCCACCATTACGCTGAGCGAATGCGCCGGCATCTTCCATTACTGTCAGGAGATATTTGAAGGGCTGAAGGCTTATACGACGGAGGACGGGCACATTGTGACGTTCCGCCCGGATTTGAATGCGAAGCGGATGACGGACAGCGCGGTCCGTTTGGAGATGCCGCCTTTTCCGGAAGAGAAGTTTATGGAAGCGGTGGACGAAGTGGTACGGGCAAATGCCGCGTGGGTGCCTCCTTACGGCAGCGGGGCCACGTTATACATCCGCCCGTATATGATTGCCACTTCCAATGTGATTGGCGTAAAGCCTGCGGAAGGTTATCAGTTCCGTATGTTTGTGACGCCGGTGGGGCCTTATTTTAAAGGAGGCGTCAAGCCCCTGACCATCTGTGTCAGCGACTTTGACCGTGCGGCGCCTCACGGAACGGGACATATTAAGGCCGGACTGAATTATGCCATGAGCCTGCACGCTTATGTGGTGGCGCACAGCAACGGATTTGACGAGAATATGTTTCCGGATTCCGCTACCAGAACTTACGTGGAGGAGACCGGCGGCGCGAACTTTTTGTTCGTGGACAGGAGTGGCACGATCGTGATACCCAAATCCGACAGTATTCTTCCTTCCATTACGAGACGGTCCCTTGCGGTAGTGGCAAAGGACATTCTGGGCATGCGGGTAGAGGAGAGACCGGTGAAGATTGCCGAACTGGAAAATTTTGCGGAATGCGGCGTGTGCGGTACGGCGGCCGTAATCTGTCCGGTAGGCAAGGTAGTGGATCACGGCAGGGAAATTTGTTTCGACAGCGGCATGGAGAAGATGGGGCCTGTGGTACAGAAGCTGTACGACACGCTTACCGGTATCCAGATGGGCAGGATAGAGGGGCCTGCAGGCTGGATTCATACGATCTTATAAATGGCGGACAGGCGACAGCATAAAAAAGCTGTCCGCCTGTCTTTGTCTCATAAAGGAGGTTTGCAGAGGATGAATCATTACAGGAATACCAATCCGTTTGGCGCATTTTCCGGAAGGCAGCGGGACAGGAATACGGAAACCTATGACGCGGAGGGCAGGCGCATCCGCAAAAAGTTTTCGTCTAAAAAGATGTTTCCCGTCTTTTTGGTTATTTTGCTTTTGGTGGTGGGGATGAACAGCTACTATATGCTGGACGAAGAAAATTATGCGGTGGTGACTACCCTGGGGAATCCGACGGCAGTGTCCCAGGCAGGGCTGCATTTTAAAATTCCGTTTATCCAGAGGGTGCGCAAGGTATCCAAGGTGATTGCGGGCATGTCCATCGGTTATGACCAGGAGACGGGGGATTCCATTGAAGATGAATGCATTATGATTACCAAGGACTTTAACTTTGTGGACACGGATTTTTATTTGGAATATAAAGTGAGCGATCCGGTGAAGTATCTGTATGCTTCCGAAAATCCGGTGGCTACACTGAAGATGCTTGCCCAGTCCTACATACGCGATACGGTGGGTATTTATAATGTGGATGATGTGATTACCACCGGAAAGGCGGCGATTCAGTCGGAGATTATGGAGAAGCTTTCGGCACGCATGATCGAGGAGGATATCGGCCTTGCGGTGGAAAAGGTTACGATCCAGGACGCTTTTCCGCCTACGGCGGAAGTGCTGAGCGCTTTTAAAAACGTGGAAAACGCCAAGCAGGGCAAAGAGACGGCCATCAATAATGCCAATAAAGAGCGCAACGAAAAGATTCCTGCGGCGGAGGCGGAATGCGACCAGATTATCAAGGACGCCGAGGCCGAAAAGCAGGCGCGTATCAACGAAGCGCAGGGACAGGTTTCCCGTTTCGAGCAGATGTATGCGGAATATACAAAATATCCGCTGATCACAAAGCAGAGAATGTTTTATGAGACAATGGAGGAAGTGCTTCCCAGGCTGCGTCTCTATATTGTAGATGAAAACGGCACACAGAAGCTTTTGCCGCTGGACGGGTTTGGCAGCGCAAATACGGCCGCTTCCCAAACGCGGGAGGAAAATACCGCAGGCAGGGAAGGGACACAAAAGGAACAAAGCGCGGCGGAAAAAGCGGATGAAAGTAAAAACGGGGAAACGGCAGGGGAGGAGGCGGCGGAATGAAAAAGTCAAAAAAAATACTGGGGATTGTGGTACTGATTGCGGCGGTTATCGTTTTGGGTTCTTCCCTGGTGGTGACGTATCCGGACGAATATATGCTGGTAAAACAGTTTGGGGAGATTGTCAAAGTCGTCAAAGAGCCGGGGGTTTCCCTGAAAGTGCCGTTTATACAGGAGGCAAATTCCGTACCGAAACAGCTGCAGCTTTATGATATTCCGGAATCGGACGTCATTACAAAGGATAAAAAAACCATGATTGCGGATGCCTTCGTACTTTGGAAGATATCGGATCCGGTATTGTTTACCCGGCATCTGAACGGACAGGTGGCGCAGGCCCAGTCCCGCATCAGCGCGACGGTTTTTTCTTCCTTAAAGTCCGTGATTTCCAATATGGATCAGATGGAGATTATTGAAAACCGGAACGGAAAGCTGGCGCAGGACATCAAGGATAATATCGGCGCTTCCCTGGACGATTACGGGATTGAGGTCATTGCGGTGGAGACCAAATCGTTGGATATGCCGGACGATAATAAGCAGTCTGTCTATGAGAGAATGATTTCGGAGCGGAACAACATTGCGGCATCCTATACGGCGGAGGGGAAATCTTCCGCCCAGAAGATATTAAACGATACCTCCAAGGAAGTGTCCGTGATGAAATCCGGCGCGGCAGCGGAAGCCGAGAAGATCAAGGCAGAAGGGGAGGCACAGTATATGCAGATTCTTTCCGGGGCTTATAATGACGAAAACAAAGCGGATTTTTACAACTTCGTGCGTTCCCTGGATGCGGCGAAGGTTTCCCTGCAGGGGAACAACAATACCCTGATTTTGGATAAGAGTTCCCCGATTGCGCAGATTTTTTACGGGTATTGAGTTTTTGGAGGAAGAGACGCTATAAACTTATATTTGTCTTTCAATTGTGTATATGTTTTTCCGGAAAACATGTTATACTGAAAGCACCAAGACAGAAAGGAGAATTCTGACTATGATGCAGGATTGGTTTCGGAAGGCAAAGCTGGGGATTTTCATCCACTATGGCATTTACGCGGTGGGGGATGTATCGGAATCCTGGTCCTTCCACAACGGGAATATTTCCTATGAAGATTACATGAAGCAGTGCGAGGGCTTTACGGCCTCCCGGTTTTGCGCAAAAGACTGGGCGGATCTGTTCAAGCGGGCGGGGGCGCAGTATGTGGTCATGACGTCCAAGCATCATGACGGCGTAGCGCTGTTTGATACCCAGTATTCCGATTTGAGCGTGGTAAAAAAGACCCCGGCCAAACGGGATCTGGTCAAAGAATACACGGAAGCGATCCGGGAGGCCGGCATGAAGGTCGGACTTTATTTTTCCCTGATCGATTGGTCTGACCCGCGTTACAGGACAGTTTATCCGGAGGGGGCGGATCCGAAGGATCATGTGAAAGATGTGTTTGCCACCCCGGCGGGCGGGCCGGAGGATCCCCAAAAATGGCAGGAGTTTTTGGAATTTAACAATAACCAGATGCGGGAACTGATGACCCGGTACGGAACCATAGACCTCTTATGGTTTGACGGGGACTGGGAGAGAAGTGCCAAACAGTGGAAGGCGAAAGAATTCAAAGCCTATCTGGAATCCTTAAACCCGAATGTGATTGTAAATTCCAGGCTTGCGGGATACGGCGACTATGAGACACCGGAACAGGGAATCCCGATTTACGGGCCTGAAGGCGTGTGGGAGTTTTGCACCACCATTAACGATTCCTGGGGATACCGTCCGTCGGATAACGATTATAAAACCAGCCGGCAGATTATCCGCATGTTCTGTGACTGCCTGACGCTGGGGGGCAAAATGCTTCTGGATGTGGGCCCCAAGGAGGACGGTACATTAGATGAACGGCAGGTACAGGTGCTGGAGGATTTGGGCACGTTCATCCATGATAACGAGGAAGCCATCTATGAAACGGAAAAAGGGTTGAGTTATAATCAGTTCCTTGGCGGTTCCGTATTGTCCAGGGATAAAAAGACCATTTATCTGTTTGTGTATGACAAACCTGCAGAGCATTTGTGTGTCAAGGGGATCAAAACGCCTGTGAAACGGGTGAGCGTACTGCATACCGGGGAGGAACTTTCCTTTAGCTATACCGGTTCCCTGCCCTGGAGCGGCATTCCCGGCACACTGTGGATCCGTGCGGACCAGATGCGGCTTCATCCGCTTACCACGGTTTTGAAGGTGGAATTGGAAGGGGAGATTACCTATAATCTTGGACATGGGGAGGTTGTGACGAACAACGATTAAAAATCGTTTTTTCCTTTCAGTGGGGCTGCGCTTTCCATGACAGATGACGGGAGATTTTTGCGGCAGACAGGACATCCGCGTTGCAGGCGTCCTGTCTGCCGCAATTATTGCGGGCCGGTTCCACGGAAGCCAATTTTGCAGCCAAAACGGGAGGGCACGGGCGGGAGCATCCCCGGAAAGGGCCGTTGTCCCTCCTGACGCCCATGCCCTCCCGTTTTGGCTGCAAAATTGGTTTCCGCAGGCCGGTTCGTTTTGGAGTTGTCAGAAGCGACGGAAGGGTGTATACTATATCTTGTGGTTGGATGCAAAAACAAAGGTCACACAGGGAAACAGCAGCAGGGGAGAGATGTAAGGATATGGAAAAACGGTATAAGATTGCGGTAGCCGGAACCGGGTATGTAGGGCTTTCCATGGCGGTGCTTTTGGCACAGCGCCATCATGTGACGGCGGTAGATATCCTTCCGGAGAAGGTGGAGATGATCAACCGGCGTAAATCGCCGATTCAGGATGTATATATTGAAAAATATCTGGCGGAAAAGCAATTGGATTTAACGGCGACGCTGGATGCGAAGGCAGCTTACAGCGATGCCGATTTTGTGGTCATTGCGGCCCCTACAAATTACGATTCCGCCACGCAGCATTTCGACACTTCTGCGGTGGAAGAGGTCATAGGACTGGTGACGGCGTGTAACCCGCAGGCTTTCATGGTTATAAAATCCACGATTCCGGTAGGCTATACGGAATCTGTCCGTAAACAGACAGGCAGCAGGAGGATTCTTTTCAGCCCGGAGTTTTTGCGGGAAAGCAAAGCTTTGTACGATAATCTGTACCCGTCCCGCATTATTGTGGGGACGGATTTGGAGGATGCACAATTGACCGAAGCCGCCCATGTTTTTGCCGCGCTTTTACAGGAGGGCGCCGTCAAAAAGGATGTTGCCACGCTGTTTATGGGTTTTACGGAGGCGGAGGCGGTGAAACTGTTTGCCAATACCTATCTGGCGCTGCGGGTGGCTTATTTTAATGAGTTGGATACCTATGCGGAGAGCAAAGGACTGGATATCCGGCAAATCATAGAGGGTGTCTGTCTGGATCCCCGTATCGGCGATCATTATAACAATCCTTCCTTTGGGTATGGGGGATATTGTCTTCCCAAAGATACCAAACAGCTGTTGGCCAATTATGCCGATGTTCCGCAGAATATGATGTCCGCGATCGTGGAGAGCAACCGTACCCGTAAGGATTTTATTGCGGATCAGGTATTGAAGATGGCCGGCTATTATGATTATTTTAACCGGGGGGATTATGATGCGGACTCGGAGAAACGGTGTGTGGTCGGGGTATACCGCCTGACCATGAAGGCCAATTCCGACAATTTCCGGCAAAGTTCCATCCAAGGGGTTATGAAGCGTGTCAAGGCAAAGGGTGCCACGGTAGTAATTTATGAACCGTCGCTGGAGGACGGCAGTACGTTTTTTGGCAGCAGGGTAATCGGTGATTTGGATGCATTCAAAAAGCAGTGTAATGCGATTATTGCCAACCGTTATGACAGCAGTCTGGACGATGTGAAAGAGAAGGTGTATACCCGGGACATTTTCCGTCGTGATTAGCATATGTCAGGCGGAAGGATTTGCGTACAAGGGATGAGAGGGGACACATGAACCGGATTTTGATGATCGTTTTATCGGCTGGGGTGGTTTTGGGGGGCATTGACCGGATTTTGGGAAACCGGCGCGGCTACGGTGAAAAATTCGAGGAGGGATTCGGATTTTTGGGGCCGGTTGCGCTTTCCATGGCAGGTATGATTTGTCTGGCTCCGGTGCTGTCCGGTATATTCGGGCGTCTGGTAATTCCGTTTTACAAAATGATCGGGGTAGATCCGGGAATGTTCGGCAGTATACTGGCCATTGATATGGGAGGGTATCAGCTGGCCATGGAACTGGCGCAGGATCCGGTGATCGGCGGCTATGCGGGTATTGTGGCCGCTTCGGTTTTTGGCTGTACGATGGTTTTTACGGTTCCGGTGGGAATGGGGATGGTGGATAAAAAGGATCGTCCCTATTTTGCGAGGGGCATGATGCTGGGGATTGTTACAATGCCGGTTGGACTGTTGGCAGGAGGCCTGTTGGCGGGGCTTTCTTTTGGGCAATGCCTGTACCAGAATCTGCCGGTACTGGCGCTGGCTTTTGTGATTTTGACGGGCCTGTGGAAAATGCCGGAGAAAATGATTTTGGGCTTTTGTGCGTTTGCCAAAGGGATCCGCTGTGTGATTACGGTGGGGCTTGCGGCGGCTGCGGTGGAATATTTGTGCGGCCTGAAGCTGATTTTGGGTATGGCGCCTCTCGGGGAAGCGATGGAAGTGGTGGCTTCCGTAGGGATTGTTATGCTGGGAAGCCTGCCGGTGGCGGAATTTTTGCGGCGGGTTTTGAAAAAGCCTTTTTCCGCTTTGGGTGCGCGCCTTGGCATGAACGATACCGCCATGACGGGACTTTTGGTGGGTGCGGTCAGCGCGATTCCCGCCATCGCCATGTTTGGGGAGATGGATGAGCGTGGAAAAGTGGCGAACGCGGCTTTTCTGGTGAGCGCGACCAGCATGCTGGCGGCGCATATGGGGTTTGCCGTGAGTACGCAGCCGGAACTTTTGGGCGCCATGCTGTGCGCAAAGATTTGCGGCAGCCTGTCGGCGTTTGCCCTGGCGGCGGTAATACAAATGCAGAAACCTGCTGCAGGTGCGGCGCCTGGCACATTGTTTGCGGGAATAAAAAAGAAGAGAGGAGGCAGGACAAATGATTTATAAGTGCAGTGTATGCGGTTATGTGTATGATGAGGAAGCGGAGGGAAAACCCTTTTCGGAGTTGGAACAGTGTCCTTTGTGCAAGCAGCCGGCGGAGAAGTTTGAACGGATGTCTGCAGGGGAAAAGCAGGAGGAGACGGCGGGGGAGGAACTGGATTTACAGTATCCCAAAGAGACAAGAAAAACGGACAGTACCTATCGGTATGGGAAAGAAATCCATGAGATGGCTGTCACGGGAAAATCTGCGATTGAAGCCATGGGTACGCAGATGAAAATGCCCGGCTGGGATGATATTCTTGTGCTTGGGGCGCAGTTAAATCCCATGCCTTTGGAGGAGCATGCGCCGGTATCCTTACAAACGGTAATCGGCAGGCATGCCCAAAAGCCTATGGTACTGGAAATGCCGGTGTACATTTCCCATATGTCCTTCGGCGCGCTTTCC
>DERU01000226.1:5893-11954 GCA_002361095.1 Lachnospiraceae bacterium UBA3332 | reverse complement strand
ACTTGTTCAGCAGACACTAATTATAAGAAAAAACCGCAATCCCCCCGTCATCTAACCGCACCGGCGCCGTACATCTTCCCAACGGATTATCCGCCTGTGTAAACGCCTCCACATATCTGCCAAGCAAAACATCCGGCGCATTTGCATCCCCGGCTGCGGACTGCCCCGCCTGCTTTCCGCATCCGCAGGCCAAAAGCGAAAACGCCGCTAAAGCCGCCGTAAAACGCCCGGCCGCCTTTTTTAAAATCCCTTTCTTTTTTCCCATACCCATCTCCTTTCCCGCCCTCCGCGTACACGGACAGGGCAGCCTAATCTTATACGGATGGCGCGTCTACAAGGACACACTTCCAATTATAGCCCACATTCCACAATCATCCATACACATCCGAACGACTACAGCATAACAACAAAAATTTTAAAAAGTCTGTAATTTTAAAACATTTTTACAGACATTTCTGTTATGCTATAAGAAACAAGGTTACCAATCATACGCAGGCAATCACTGTGACAGGACGGGCCGCCGGAGGGGCCGCACAAAAAGGGGCGCGCCAGTATGACGGGCTTTTGCATATCCCAAACGGAGAAATTCCCCAAAGCGCAGGCTGCCCCTGCTGCAGGGCGCAAAAACGCCCAAACACAAGCCGATAGGAGTTCACATGCGAATTTTAGTAGTGGAAGACGACCGCAGCCTTTGCGACGCCATCGCATACTGGCTGCGCTCCCGTCATTATGAAACGGACGAATGCCATGACGGAGAGGAAGCGGAATTTTACCGGAAAGAAGCCCATTACGACTGCATCCTGTTAGACCGGATGCTTCCCGGCACAGACGGTATCCGCATCCTGCAAAACATGCGGACGCAGGGCGATACCACCCCTGTGATTTTGATCACCGCCCTGGGGGAACTTTCCGATAAGCTGACAGGACTGGACAGCGGCGCGGACGACTATCTGGTCAAGCCCTTTGCGTTTGAGGAACTGGAAGCCCGCATCCGCAGCGTCGTCCGCAGGCGCCTGGGGGCTGCCAGCGATGCTGTCCTGCAGTTCGGCGACCTGTCCTACCGGCCTGACGAATTGTCCCTGACAGGCCCCGGCGGTCAGGTTCTGCTTTCCAAAAAGGAAGGACAGGTGATGGAAACTTTCCTGCGAAACCCCCAAAAGACCCTTTCCCGGGAACGGCTTACCGGACAGGTCTGGGGGCCGGACAGCGACGTGGAATACACCAATTTAGACAACTATATTCATTTTCTACGCAAACGGTTCAAAACAATCAAAAGCACCGTCAAACTGGCAAACGTCTGGGGCGTGGGCTACCGAATGGAGGAATCCTGAATGTTTGAAAAGCTTCACCGAAAACTCACCCTTCTCTGCAGTGCCATCACCACAGGCATTCTTCTGGTTATGTCCGCCGCCTTTTTGCTGGTCTCGGAAAACAGCCAGCGGCAAAACAGTTTTCTTTCCTTTTGCGCGGACATGGGCTCTTTACTGGCCGGCATGGAAGAACAGGACGCCCTCTCCCACAATTGGCTCAAAAAACTGGAAGGATCCAAATACCGGATCTATCTGTGGGACAACGGCCGGCCGTTTCTTTTTTCCTCGCTCTCCTCTTCCAAGGAAGAACAGGCACTGTGCGGCAGCATTCTCTCCCATTATGAAAAGGAACGGCAGGGCCAAAATTTCCCCCAAACGCTGCAGCCCCTGCACAATGAATTTGTCTGGTCGGCCGCACAAAACGCCGAATGCCCGCTCCACGCCGCCAGTCATTACGCAGGCGTCATGACCTGGCTGCGCAACGCTGCGCCCGTCACCGCCGTAGTGCTTGCGGATCAGACGCCCCTGCGCCGCCATCTGCTGCTGCAGCGTCTTCGTTTTCTGCTCCTCGACCTGATCGGCGGCCTGCTCTTTTTTTCCTTCTCCTGGTTCTTTTCCGGAAAGCTATTGGAGCCCGTGCAAAAAAACCACGAAAGACAGACATGGTTTATCGCCTCCGCTTCCCATGAACTGCGTACCCCCCTGTCGGTCATCCTCGCTTCCGTAAGCGCCTGCGAAGCTGCGCCCCCTGCGGAACAAGCGCGTTTTTTTGCCGCCATACGGCGGGAGGGCAAAAGAATGCAGGGTCTTTTGTCCGATATGCTTTTTCTGGCAAGCGACCAAAACGGCCAAAAGTCCCTGCCCAAAGCGTCTGCGGATCTGGAAACCCTGCTGTTAAATGTCTATGAAAATTTCGAACCGCTGGCCCAAAAAAGCCGCCACCGTTTCACCGTCTCCCTCCCGGAAAAATCCCTTGCCCCCTGTATATGCAGCACGGAAAAAATCGCACAGCTTCTGTCCATTTTCCTGGAAAACGCTTTCAGTTACACCCCGCCCGGCGGCTCCGTCTCCTTATCTTTGCGGAAGGATGCCAAAAACGCCTATCTCTCCGTAGCCGATACCGGCCCCGGTATTCCCGACGCACAAAAGGAACTGGTTTTCCTACGGTTTTACCGAATGGAAAAAGCGCACAGCCAGAAAAACCATTTCGGCCTGGGGCTGTGCATCGCCGCCGATATCGCCAAAGCCCATGGCGGCCGCATCGACGTGTCCGATAACCGCCCCTGCGGAACAATCTTTACCCTGATCCTTCCCCTGCAATCCTGACGGGCAAAAACGGCCCCGGCAGTCAGGGTTTGCCCTCCTGCATACAGGGAAAAGTGACCAGTACCTTAAACAAATCCCCGTCCAGGTAAATCTCAAACTTTCCGTTTTGCAGTTCCGTCAGGCTTTTGGCGATGGACAGTCCCAGCCCGCTGCCTTCCGTGCTGCGGGAAATATCCCCCCGGATAAAACGTTCCGTCAGTTCAGCCGCATCAATATTCAGGGCCTGGGCGGATATGTTTTTCATGGAAAAGACCGCATACCGGGTCTGATCCTGCAGGATTTGCCGGATATCCAGATACACCCTCGTCCCTTCCAGCGCGTACTTGTAGGCGTTGGAAAACAGATTTTCCACCACCCTCCAAATCCGTCTGGAATCCGCCTCGATATACACCGGTCCCTCCGGCATGGTAATCACCGTCTCCAGACACTTCTCCTGAAACTTATCCGAAAATTCTCCGCAGGTCTGATAGACCAGTTCCGCAAAATTGAGCCGCTCCATCTGCAAAGAGACATTTCCGGACGTAATTTTGGAAGCTTCCACCAAATCGTCCGTCAGCTGCTTTAACCGCTGGGATTTGGCGTCCAGCACATCAATATAGCCCCGGATACGCGCATCCTCTATCTTTTCCCGCTTTAAAAGATTGACAAAATTGATGATGGAGGTCAGCGGCGTCTTAATGTCATGTGAAACATTGGTGATCAGATCCGCCTTGAGCCTCTCGTCCTTCATACTCTTTTCCACGGCCGACTTGATACCGTCCCCAAGGCCGTTTACCGCATTGGCCAGTTCCCGGTTTTCCCCGTGCAGATTGTCCGTCCGGATTTTCAGCCCAAAATCGCCTTTCCCGATCTTTCTGGTGGATTCTATGATCTTCCATAGCGCCTTTTTTTCATAATACAAAAGCAGGATCGCCGCCACATCCACCGCAGCAGCAGCCAAAATTCCCCCGATGCCGTAATCGCCCAAAATCAGGTTGGCCAGTACAATACCGATAAAGGGAACCAGGCTTCTCGTCAGGATATGGCTGTGGTCATAAAGCGCCACCACCGCCGTCCTGCATTTTACCAGAATAAGCCTGAGCAGGGAATTTGACCAGAGCGTATGCGCTTTTGCACGCCGCACAAGGCTCAAATAGAGGGCCATCGCCACATAGTCCAAGACCAGAGCCAGACCGGCCCCCAGCACCGGCGGCCAAATGCTCTGCCCCAAATCCTCAAAGGAAGATTCCAAAAATACATACCCCAGATATCCGGCGCACACGATCGCCCCAAACACAAGGACGCCCAACACCACAAAAGGCTCCGTCCGCATCCGGTCCGCGCGGTATAGGGCAATCCGATACCCTCCCCCTTCTTTTACCACCCTGCCCTCATAACGCGTCAGCTTTACAAGCAGAAGCACGCCCGCCAGCAAAAGCACAATCATGGCCGCAACAAGGTAGCCGTAAAACGGGATCACGCGGTTATAGTCTTCCCGTACCAGGGCCAGGCTGTCCTGCGCCGGATAACGCGTATCCACCCCGATCCAGACCCGGGTATTGTCCCCGAAGGCATATTGATAATCCCCCAGTTCCTGTTTCATCCAATCGGCGTCCACACGGGTGTTGGTGCGGATTTCGGAGCGGTCTGCATTGTAAGTAATGTACCGGCCATATTCCCCAAAAATCCCGGAAATCTCATCCACCTTCTTCCGGGAGAAATCTTCCTCCAGATTGCTGTAATACTGCGTCTGTCCGTCCACCACCATGCGGTAACAATACCGGATATTGCTCTGCTGCAGCGCATAAGTGTTCTTACTCGTCCAATACTCCGTGGAATTGTAAAAAAGGGCCTTGGAAGCGGCTTTTAAATCTTCCCGCAGATGTATATATTCTTCCACATTCCGGGCATAAGAGGCCAAATCCAGTCCTTCCGCCGATAAGTACCTGGGAACCAGCACATGCAGTTCAAATACTTCCGCATCCCCTATATACAGCCCCATCTCCTGCGCCCATTGGTCATATTCCTCCCGGCTGGAGGGCAGTTCATCAATCATGCGGATGGACAGGGTTTTCCTGCCTGCATTTTCCGGCTGCCGTCCAACGTCCGCAACGGCGTTTTGTCCTTCCCCTGCCGCCTCCGCCAACTCGCTCCGCAGGGTAAACACACTCCCGCCGCTGGAAAAATAGGCGTTAAAATCATTCTCCGTCCCGTAAACGGTCTCCGTGACAAAACCGTAATTGCCCCATTTCACCAAATCGTCCAGCACATAAGGCACTTCCACCGTCTGGTCCAAAAAATCATCCTGCCGGTGCGCATATTGGGCCACGTCAATGCTTTTCTGCCCGTTATAGGAACCTTCCGTTTCCAGCTGGCTCTTGATTACTGCCAAACGGGTAATGCTCTTTAGTTCTTCCTGCAGGATATCGCGAAACAGGGCCGAATCCTCAAAAATATCCTTTTTGGAAAAAGGCCCGATGCTCTGCCGGAAAATCCCGCTGCCTGTCTCCACCTCGATGGTGGAATTGCAGGACAGCACCGCAAACGCCGCCACCGCTGCCGCCATGCAGATACGTCTCGCAAACAGCCAGAATTTTCTCCTTCCCCGGCTTAAAACCTGTTGCTTTTTCATATTTCCTCTCATTCCGCCGCGCATGCGGCATCCGAATCCGTTGGCGCTTTGGGCGCACAGCCCGCCTATGCCTGTTTCTCAATCTTATATCCCACCCCCCAGACCACCTTCAAATAGCGCGGTTCTTTGGGATTGATCTCGATTTTCTCCCGGATATGCCGGATGTGGACCGCCACCGTATTGTCGGCTCCAATCGCCTCCTCCTCCCAGATACTCTCGTAAATCTGGTCAATGGAAAACACCCTGCCCTGGTTTTTCACCAAAAGCAGCAGAATATTGTACTCAATGGGGGTCAGCTTCACCGGTTCTTCATCCACCGTCACCTCTTTGGTCTCATCATTGATCACCAGTCCCCCTGCCCGGAACACCGCATTGTTCTCGGCATTCAGATTTCCCAGCTTGGTATAACGGCGGAGCTGGGACTTGACCCTGGCCACAAGTTCCAGCGGATTAAAAGGTTTGGTCACATAATCGTCCGCCCCGATATTGAGTCCCAAAATTTTATCGGCATCCTCCGATTTGGCAGACAGAATAATGATGGGAATGCTGCTGTATTCCCGGATTTTCAAAGTGGCGTGGATGCCGTCCAGCTTGGGCATCATCACATCAATAATCAACAGCTGAATATCGTTTCCTTTCAACGCCCGGATTGCCTGGTCCCCGTCATACGCCCGGATCACATTGTAGCCTTCCTGCAACAGGTAGATTTCAATTGCTTCCACTATTTCTTTATCGTCGTCACATACCAGAATATTTGTCATGTTTTACCTCATTTCCGCGCTGCTTTCTGCGCATAACGAGTTTGTGGCAAGCA
>DERU01000226.1:4927-5629 GCA_002361095.1 Lachnospiraceae bacterium UBA3332 | reverse complement strand
CAAGCAACGCGCAGACACAAACCTTGCGATTGAAAATTTCAAATTTCAATCCTGCCTCCATCTGCCGTGCATAAAAGCCCCGCACCATTTGATTCCTGCTCCTATGAAACCATAAAAAAATGAATGTCTCTCCATGAATTTTCTTAATATAATATTAAGATGCCGGAGACAAAAAATATCTTATCCCCAACATCTTCCACCGCAAACGGTTATTCCTTCAACATGATAAACGCCCCAAAGTTGCCCCGCTTTCCGCCGCTTGCCCGGTGCGAGAACAAATACTCCGGATTATGGCAGGTGCAAATATCCGTCACCGCAATGTGCTGCGGCAAAACACCCGCAGCCCGCAGCACCGCCTCGTTGGCCTTCCACAAATCCAAACGGTATTTTCCGCCTCCCTGCTCCGTCAGAATTTCCCCTATGGGCATACCGTAAAACCGCCCGGTCCGCCACAGTTCCCGAAACTGTCCGGCAACCTCCTCCCCCACTTCATAACATTCTTTGCAGATGGAGGGGCCGATGGCCGCGATCAAATCCGCCGGATCGCTTCCAAACTCCCGGGTCATGGTTTCCACCGTCACCCTGCCGATCTGTGCCACGGTACCGCGCCACCCGGAATGGGAGCAGCCCACCGCACGCCGTTTGGGATCCACAAACAAAAGAGGCACGCAATCCGCATAAAACGTGGACAAAATCAGCCCC
>DERU01000226.1:3545-4638 GCA_002361095.1 Lachnospiraceae bacterium UBA3332 | reverse complement strand
AAACGTGGACAAAATCAGCCCCGGTTCCCCCGTCACCAAACCGTCCACATCCCGATAATCCTTCGGGCGTACCACGCCTTTTCCCCGATCCTGCTTTGTCACCACCCGGACATTGGCCGTATGGGTCTGGTCCGAGCAGACAAAGGCGTCCGGCAGCGCGCCGAACACCCGTGCCGTGCGCCTGAAATTTTCATCCACCGCTGCTTTGTCGTCCCCCCGGACATAACTGTAATTCATGGTGGCGAACATGCCGCTGCTTACGCCGCCCAGTCTGGTGCTGATCATATGGACGGCCACTCCCGTCTCCTCCAGTAAAGGATAGGTCAAATACTCCAACTCCCCCGCACGGTTTTGCCGCAGCCCCGAAACGCCGCCCCTTTTCCTGATAATTTCCATTACCCTTTTCCCCTCTGATAATAAAAAGCATTCTGCACCCACCGGATACTGGTACCGCTCACCGCAACCACATCAAAACGCACCGGCTGCTCCTGTGCGATATGATGCCGGTACAGATAAATATCCGCACATCTGCAAATCGTATTTTGCTTGCGCTTGTCCACGGATTCCAGCGCATGGCCGAATTCATCGTCTTTCCTGTATTTGACCTCAAAAAAACACAAACAGCCAAGATGATAACCAATCATATCGATTTCACCCCGGCTGCATCTGTAATTGCGCACGGCCATCCGCACCCCCTGCCGCTGCAAATACCGTGCCGCTGCCTCCTCCCAGAAGGCTCCCGTCTGTCTCTTATTCATCCAACCCTTCCGGCAATATATTTTTCAAAAAACTTTTCCTGTGTATCGGAGTCGGCCCGTATTTACGCAGCGCCTCCACATGGGCCGCCGCACCGTACCCTTTATGGGCCGCAAACCCATAAGCGGGATACTTCCGGTCATATTCCTCCATCATCCGATCCCTTGTCACCTTAGCCACAATACTGGCCGCCGCAATGGACATACTCTTGGCGTCTCCCTTGATGATGGGTATCTGCCGGATCGCGATGCCCGGAATCGTCACTGCGTCGTTTAAAAGCACATCCGGAACCGGATCCAGCTTTTTAACGGCTTCCCGCATGGCCTCATAGGTGGCC
>DERU01000226.1:0-3216 GCA_002361095.1 Lachnospiraceae bacterium UBA3332 | reverse complement strand
ATAGGTGGCCTGCAGAATATTGATTTGGTCAATCCGGGCCGGTTCTACAATCCCGACCCCCACGCTGACCGCCTCCCACAGGATGACCGCATAAAGTTCCTCCCGCTTTTTGGCCGAAAGCTGTTTGGAATCATTGATATACAAAATGCCGCAGTCCGGCGGCAGGATCACGGCTCCGGCCACCACAGGCCCCGCCAGGGGACCCCGCCCCGCCTCGTCTATCCCACAGATATACCCCAGACTTTGGTATTCCCTCTCATACCGCTTCATCTGCCAGGTGCGTTCTTTTTCCGCCGCAAAAGCCTGTAGCCGTCTCTCTGCCTTCCTGCATTCTGCCTGCACGCCGTTTCGTGTATCCTCCCGGTAACAGGCAAGCAGCGCTTCCAGTCCGTCCGCCGGACAGGAGGCAAATTTTTCTTTCACCGCCCCAATTTTCTCCATCCCGCTCCCCACCTTATTGATGCCGTAACAGGCCGAATTTTGAAAGCGGCCAGATGCGCACCCACGCCTTACCGATAATTTCACTGCGGTGGATATTGCCGACGCTGGGATCCCTGCTGTCCGAACTGTTATTCCGGTTATCCCCCAGCACAAAATACTCGTCCTGCGCAAGCGAAATCGTCTCTCCTGCCCTGCCCGGAGACAGCATGACTTCCCTGCCGTAATTTTCCCGCAGCGCCTCCCCGTTAATAAAAATACTCCCGGTATCGTCGATATACACGGTCTCCCCCGGCATTCCGATAATCCGTTTAATATAATAGGTTTTCTCTTCATAACGGAACGGGAATACAATAATATCGAACCGCTCCGGCTCCTGAAAACGGTAGGAAATTTTGTCCACGATCAGATTGTCGTTATCGTACAAGGTAGGTTCCATGGAACTGCCGCTTACCTGTGTGCGCTGTCCCACAAAAGTAATGACCAAATAGGTTACCGCCAAGACAACCAAAATATATAAGCCGGTACTCAATAATTCTCTTATTGCATTTTTCATTGCCCATCCTTCTTTCCCTCCGGCCGCTCCAGTGAAACCCTGCCAATCCGGCCGCTTCTGAAATCTTCAAGCAATAAGGCGGCCGCTTTTTCAAAATCCACCTCTCCGCCTTTTTTATAGCACTTGCGCACTTCCCCGATCCGCTCCAGCATGCCGGCCGGATCGCCTTCCTCTGCGCCATACCGCCGGGTCAGAAGTCCCGGATAAGCGTCCAGCAAAAAACCAATCAGCTGTGCCGCCAATTCTTCCCTGGCCAAAATATCGTCGTTCATGGAACCGATCAACGCCATCTTCATCCCCACGGACTGGTCCTCAAATTTCGGCCACAAAATCCCCGGCGTATCCAGAAGTTCCAGCCCCTTATGCAGGCGGATCCATTGCTTTCCCTTGGTGACGCCCGGTTTATTCCCCGTTTTGGTGCAGGCCTTTCCCGCAAACGAATTGATAAACGTGGACTTTCCCACATTGGGAATCCCGGCCACCATGGCGCGTACCGGCCGGTTTTGGATGCCCCGCCGCCTGTCCCGCTCAATCTTTTCCCGGCAGGCCTCCTGCACCTTCGTCCCGATCTCCTTGAAGCCTTTGCCGGACTTGGCATTGATCTCCAGCGCCTGCACACCCCGCTCCAAAAAGTAAGCGCACCACTCCCGGTTCGCCTGCGGATCCGCCAGGTCCGCCTTGTTAAGAAGCACCAGCCGGGCCTTGTTTTTCCCCATCTCGTCAATATCCGGATTCCGTGAGGAAAGCGGCATCCGTGCATCCACCAGTTCAATAATCAGGTCGATAAGCCGGATATCCTCCTGCATGGCTCTTTTTGCCTTCGTCATATGTCCCGGATACCACTGATAATCCATCCTGTCACATTCCTTTCCGTTTCACAGCGGTTCACATAAGTCCGAACCCTTCCCCTATTTCACCAGTCCCCAGCCTTCGTTTGCGTTTCCGAAATGCAGCCACGCACGGCCGATGATGGTACTCTTATGAACAGGGCCGATATTGGCCGACCGGCTGTCCTCACTGCTGTTTACATTGTCCCCCATCACAAAATATTCGTCGCTCCCCAGCTTGATTTCATTCTCCGCAATTCCCGCAGAGACAATCAGATCCGTAATTTCCTCCGCGTATGGCTTCCCGTCCACATATAAAATACCGCTGTCAATCCAAACCGTCTGCCCCGGAACCGCCACCACGCGTTTTACATAGTAATAAGCGTTCTGGTTTCCGTTGGGTAAAAAAACAATGACATCCCCCTCTTTCGGAGAGGCCAGCCGGTAGGCAAAACGGTTCACCAGTATCCCCTGCCCGTTCGTCAGTCCCGGCTCCATGGAAACGCCGATCACATTCGTACGCAGCCCCACAAAATAAGTGAGCACAAACGCCAGAAAAACTGCAAGGAAAATCCCCGTAATCCAACTGAAAATTTCCCGAATCAGCACCGCACTGATCTTTTTCTTCTTATGGTAAAAGCTGAGCCCTTTCCGCCTTCTGCCCATATTTTTCCCCTTTTCCGCGCGGCCTTGCTGCGCAAAGCCACAGTTTGCGGGTTTGTGGCTGCCGCGCAGTTCCGAAACCAAAAGAAGGGACAACCACTCTGTGATTTGCCCCTCTCCTTTCATAAACCCATACGGCGTTTTCGCCTGTCCGAAACGCCGCGTCCACGGCTGTTATTTCACAACCTCTTTTACCTTTGCCGCTTTGCCGACCCTGTCTCTTAAATAGAACAGCTTCGCCCTTCTTACCTTACCCTTTCTCACCACTTCCACCTTCTCCACGTTAGGGGAATGCAGGGGCCAGGTTTTCTCCACACCGACACCGTTGGAAGTCTTTCTGACGGTAAAGGTCGCACGGTTGCCGCCGCCCTGTTTCTTTAACACGATACCTTCAAAAACCTGGACTCTCTCACGGTTTCCTTCTTTGATCTTGCCGTATACCCTGACCGTATCGCCGGTGTTAAACTCCGGTACCTCCGCCTTAAGCTGGGCTGCTTCAATCTCTCTGATAATTTCGTTCATTGCCTTTCCTCCTGTCTCCCGGATGTTCTTAATACGTACTTCGTAACAGAGGACCATCTCCTGTTTTCGCAACATGTGTATTCTACCACAGGCCGCACCGCATTGCAACCACTTTTTTGATGAAATAACAGTTCGTTACGTTTCACGGGGCAGGGAAGGGCTTGGGCCAAACCGGGGAGCGGGTGGAAGCGGCGGCGGACGCATAGGGAT
>DERU01000296.1 GCA_002361095.1 Lachnospiraceae bacterium UBA3332 | reverse complement strand
CCCGGTCCGCGTGCCTGCTTTCCGCCTTAAACTGCTGCCATTGGGGCTAAACTGTTACGGCTTGCGGGAATAAACGGTTGACATTCCTTCCCCCATGTTCCATACTGAACGTAACATTTCCGGCTTTCCGGATGCAAAGGAGAATTTCCCCATGAATACTTTGACTTCCTATATGCTTGAACAGACAAAAAACATACTGGGCATCGACAGCCCCACAGGCTTTACCGGCCGTGCGGCGGCTTATGTAATGGAGGAATACAAAAAGCTCGGCTATGAACCCCGTCTGACCAACAAGGGCGGTATTTTCGTATGCGTCAGTGAGGGCGCCGCGCACGGCAGGACAGGCGGCAGCGCGTCTTACGCCTGCCCTGCCCCCGAAAACGCTCCGGTTCTTCTGGAGGCGCACATGGACACTCTCGGTGCCATGGTATGCTGCATTAACGAAAGGGGACGTCTCATGCTGACCGCCCTTGGCGGTATGAACCCCAACAACGCGGAGGCGGAAAACTGTCTCGTTTATACGAGAGACGGCAGGGTTTACTCCGGCACATTCCAGCTGCAGAACGCTTCCATCCATGTAAACGGCAGCTACAACGATACCTCCCGCTCCTATGACGCAATGGAGGTTGTGCTCGACGAGCCCGTTGCCGCCAGGGAGGACACAGAGGCGCTGGGCATCATGGCCGGAGACATCGTCTGCTTCGATCCCCGCACCGTCGTAACATCATCCGGCTACATCAAAAGCCGCTTTCTCGACGATAAACTGAGCGTGGGCATTCTGCTGGGCTACGCAAAATACCTGAAGGAAAATCAGGTGCAAACCGCCCGCAGAATTTATCAGCACATCACCGTTTTTGAGGAGGTCGGACACGGCGGCTCCGGCTCCATTCCTGACGACGTAGCCGAAATCCTTTCCGTTGACATGGGCTGTGTGGGCGACGGGCTGTCCTGCAAAGAAACACAGGTTTCCATCTGTGCAAAAGATTCCGGGGGCCCCTACCATTATGAGGTCGTGAGCGCCCTCATCGAGGCCGCAAAGAAAAACAATATCGACTTTGCGGTTGACGTATACCCGCATTACGGCTCCGATGCCGAAGCAGGGCTCCGTTCCGGCCACGACTGCCGGCACGGTCTGATCGGCCCCGGCGTATACGCTTCCCACGGCTACGAACGCAGCCACATAAAAGGAATGGAAAACACCCTGCACCTTTTGCAGGCATATCTGGGATAAAAAGATTCCCCATAAATTTATGCGGGTTTCTCAGAAATTTTAATTTTCCTATCGTATAAAAGTACAGGCAGGAACACACAGCAAATGCGCGTTCCTGCCTGCCGGATCAGTTTGGAATCTGCCTTCCTTCCGCGTCCATATGATAGTTGTCCCGGATAATCAATTCGGAAACCGGCACGATCTGGTATCCCTTATCCTGCAGTCCCGTGATCAGCGCGTCCAGCGCTTCCGCCGTATATTTGGCCCCATTGTGGCACAGGATGATACTGCCGTTGCCCAGATGTTTGTGATTGACCACTTTGTCCACGATGGAATCCGCCCCGTAATCTTTCCAGTCCAGAGAATCCACATCCCATTGAATCGGATAGTAACCGCACTTCTTGGCCGTCAGGACAACGCTGTTGTCGTAGTCCCCATAGGGCGGCCGAAACAAAAACATGTCGTATCCGGTCAGTTCTTTTACCCGGTTATGTACGCTCATCAACTCCTGCTCCTGCTGGGCTGCGGAAAGCTGACTCATGTTTTTGTGGTTCTCACTGTGGTTTCCCAAGTCATGGCCTGCCGCCAATATCGCCTTGACATCGTCAGGATAGCTTTTCACCCATCCCCCCGTCATAAAAAACGTGACATGGACATTCCTGCTCTTCAAAATGTCCAGAATCTTCTGTGTATCCTCGTTCCCCCATGGCGGCGGTCATTTGCGGCAGGGGATACCCCTGCCGCAGATTTGGCAAAATCTACACCCGGCATTCCCCGTCATGGGCGATACAATGGATCTGTGTAAAAATTTCCATTTTCCCCAAGGCCTGCAACAAAGCCTCCCGCTCCTTCGTGCGGATCTCGATGATGATCTCCGTTTCGCCGTTGCGGACGGTTCTGGCCTTTTCTTTATAAGACTTGCAGTATCTGCCGACGGCGTTAAAAAGCGCCGTATAATCCGCTTTTTTGAAACTGCCGCGCAGCACCAGCAGTTCCGGCGCTTTCACATTCGGAATCCTGCCGGCCGTAAACAAAAGCAGGGTCATCATGGCGGACAAAACCACTGCAAGCATCGCAAGCCCGACGCCTACAATGATCCCCACGCTGATCGCCCAAAACAGATAAAGCAAATCCAGCGGATTTTTCAGCGCGTTCCGGAACCGGACGATGGACAGCGCCCCAACCATTCCGAAGGAAACCAAGAGATTGGACTGCATCGCGATCATAATGGCCGCCACAATAACCGGCATGCCGCATATGGTAAGATTTAAATCTTTTGAATAAAAAGCAGACTTTCCCAGCAGTTTGTACACACAAAAAATGTATAATCCTGCCAGACAGGCAAAAAACAGAATCAGAATGACTGTTTTCGCAGTCAGGTTTCTCCCTTCCCCCAACGATTCAAACACGCTGCTTTTAATAACATCTCGCACTGACATCCTTTTTCCTCCCTATGTTTTTTCAGTCCCCGGTCTGCTTACCCCTTCCGTACCCTGTCCGGCAAAGCCGGTATTTTGAAAAGGCGGTCTGCCGCAGGGAATTTTGCTCCAAAAGCTGCGGAATAAACGACGGCAGGAACGCATCGTATTTCAGTTCCAAAACCGCGTCTTCCCCCGTTGTAAAATCATGGAAAACGTTCTTCCCAAACTCCTCCACACACCGTCCCGCCCGCACATGCCTGTCAAAGGTAATCCGCACATTACCGGGCTCATAAACATAAGCCCTGCGCTCATAGGTGACAATCACCTTCGGCAAAAGCCCTCTCGTCCGGATTGCCAGGTTAAAAAGAAAGGCGGGATCCCGCTCCGAACCCCTGTCCGCTATACACTGCCCGTTTCGCAGACATTCCATTTCCCCGGCCGTGATCAGTTTTGTACGTTTGAGAACCCGGTTCTCCCGTTTTTCCTTGACTTCCAGCTTGATGACGTCCAGCGAACGGTTATAAATCCGAATCCGGTATTTTCTGCGCGGGCTGCTTCCCGCCGCCGTGTCAGCCAGGCATGTGTCCCAAAAATCGTCAAAATACAGGCTGCTCACGGTGTATCCGTCCGTTTCACCCTCATGTCCGTCCGTCAAAAGTACCGCGTCCAGCCGTCTCTGCAGTTGGTACATTTCCTGTGCGCCACAGCAAAATTTATCTTCCACCCGGTACATTTCCATCCCTGTCCCATCCTTCCCAGAGCGTGTTTGCCTATTCCTTTTCAAAGATTGCCGTAAGGGCCACATCCCCGTTTTCCAGGGAAACCGTCCCTTCCGCCTGTGCCGGCGCCGCCTCCCCTTCCCAGCGGACAAACCGATACCCTTCGTTGGCACAGGCAGAAACGGCAACCGGAAAATCGCTGTAGTACATCCCCTCCCAGGCACTGCAGTTTTCCAGCCGGGCCGTGTTTACCAAAACCGTTCCCGCTTCCGGCAAATGAACGTTCACGTTAACGCGCGCAAGCTTCCCGGACAAACCGAAGGTTCGGGCAAGGCTTTCCATCGCGAAAGAAAACCGCTGTGCAAAAAAGGAATCCAGCTGGGCCATATCGGCGGCAAAATCCTCCCTCCCATATGCGGCATCGTAAAACCGCTGATGGTCCTTTACCGTCTGCGCACCGTAAATCTGCCCCCATTCTTCCAACAGTTTATGGATTCTCTTATAAGAAAAAGTCGTATTGGCAATGTCCATAAAAGAAATGCAAAACTGCCTGCGAAAACCCTCGTTTTCCAGCAAGCTTTGGACTGCCGGTTCGCAAAACAGCGTATGCTGTGCCATCCAGTTTTCCCTGCCCTCCCAAAGATTGCTGTCCGGATGGGCGCATTCATCCAGATCATAAAGCATAAACCGCCATTTCCCGTCGCCGTAGGGCAAACCCGCCTCCTCCGTACGCCAAAGGGCGGTATTGTACCCAAAGGCCACATCCCGGTTATCCAGATAAAGATTGATACAGCAAAAATCAATCAGACTTTGGATATCCAAAAGCCCCTCCGCCAGCGCATAGGTGTCCTCATAGGAAAGGTCGCACTGGGTCACTACATCCAGCATATAGCTATAGGCGGCCATGGTTTCTTCCGGAAGGGTAACCGCATTTCCGGCCTTGACCAGCATGACAAGATCCGGATTCACATGATAACGCCCGGCAAGATACTCGGCGTTATACCGTTCCCGGATACTGTAAAGTCCCCAATATTCCCCGTTGAGAAATACGGCGCAGGGCCTGGCTTCCTGTACGCAGACGGATCCCCGCTCCCTGGCCGCCTCCTCCAAAAAAGCGTCCAGAAACTTGATTCCCGCCATATTGCCTCCCCCGTTCCGGATTTTAACGGAGGAATAAGGCACTTCCTCCCCGAAAAAAGCATAGGGAATCCCGGTTTCTTCCCCATAAATGTCCCGCGCAAAAAGATTGAGGGATTTCTGCTGCGCGCTCCGTGTGGAATTGCCCGCAATGCGGATCCCCACATTTTGTGTAAAGCAGTGGGCATGGCTTTCGTCAAAATAGGCAATACAAGCCTTTCTCTCCCACTCTTTCCCCTCGTAAAAAGCGTTGGACGCCATGTACCGGTGCCGGGTCTGCCCGTCGGCATCCACAAAGCTGTCCAATACCGCCCCATCCCGCATACCGCCGTCCGTAAGATAGGTTTCATATGCAGCGCCGTTCCCGTAAATTCCCGTCCGGGGATCAAAAAGGGCTTCCGGATCCGCAGCCAGGGAAAGAACGGCCATCCCGTCATATTCCGGCCTTTTCCCATAGCCAATAAAAAAAGTTTCCGTCACGGTTTCGCTGATCCGGTTTGCAGCCCCGTCATAGCATACCGCCCGCACTACGGTCGCTTTATCTACCGCAAATTCCGGCGCGTAATCCTGCGTGGGCGCCAAATCCGTCCGCATGGCATACCTGTTTTCCTGCGCCGTGTTGTCGGCAATCATAATCGGTTCCCGGTAAAGCAGGGAATCCGGCGTCGGTTCACTACCGTCCAAGGTATAATAAATCTTTTTTCCCTGGGGGGAAGACAGGCGAAGCAAAAAACCTTCCTCGTAAAATCCGCCCGCTGCGTCAAACACCGGTTCCTCCAGCAAAACGGCGGGGAGCAGCCCCGCGCCGTCATTGGAACTTCCCAGGGTGGCTTCCATCACCGACCACTCCTTTGCGCCGTCCCGGATTCTCCCGTAGGTAGTGTCGTAAGTAAGCGGCGGAATTACTGCCTCATCCCAAAAAGTTTCATGGGCGGCATCCGCCAAAAAAAGCGTATCCCCATCTTTCGACAGACGCAGTCCCCGCTCTTTTGGCAGCCATACAATGGCATGCCCCTTAGCCGGGACAACGATACCTTCCAGGGAAAGCTTTTCCGGTTCGTCCTTATCATCCGTAAGAAAATACCCGTCCAGCAAAAACGGTTCCTCCCCCGGATTATAAAGTTCCACACAATCCGGATAGTTCCCGTTTTCATCACTTTTTGCCGCAAAATTATTACTGCAGACCTCATTGATAACCACATGTTCCGCCACTTTTTCACCGCCAAGTCCTACAACGGCCAGCAACAAAAACGCCGTTACCGCAACGAGTGTCTCCAACCCTTTCTTTCTCATCCGTACCTTCCCTGCCTATCGTTTTTATCCCAGGTAAACCTTGGCCAAACCGTAACATATTTTTGCCAAATTGCAATACGTCCCCCCCTGTCTTATTCCGAATCATATCATAATGCATGGGAATATTCAACTTATATTGTATTTTCATACAGCATACTGTCAAAATACCGTTATCATTTCTTATGAATTCTGAAACAGCCTTGTCCAAAGCGCAAAACCCCTCTCCCTCAAGACATACCGTACAAGCCTTCCGCCATATATTAGGACAAAGCGCGTAACAGTTTGGCCCCAATGGCAGCAGCTTAAGGC
>DERU01000040.1:3704-14676 GCA_002361095.1 Lachnospiraceae bacterium UBA3332 | reverse complement strand
GTCATCCAGAATATGCTTGCTGGTTGACATATGCGCCATTTCACGCCCGCGGAAGCGCAATGTCACTTTCACACGGTTTCCTTTCTCAATAAACTTCCTCGCAGCGCTGGCCTTGGTATTCAAGTCATTGGTGTCAATATTGGGAGACATCCGAATCTCTTTGATCTCAATGACCCTCTGCTTCTTCTTCGCATCCTTTTCCTTGCGTGCAAGCTCATATTTATACTTGCCGTAATCCACAATCTTGCACACGGGCGGTNNCGCTTTTCAGTTAAAAACATTGTCATACTGCGGCCTTCCACCTTGGGTGCCTTCTCCATTACTGCAATATCGGAAAGTTCTTTTGCAAAATCATCCAAAATATGCTTACTGCTGTTCATATGGGCAATCTCACGGCCGCGGAAACGAAGCGTCACCTTCACCTTGTCTCCTTTCGTGAGGAACTTTCTCGCCGCGTTTATCTTGGTATTCAAGTCGTTGGTGTCAATATTGGGAGACAGGCGGATTTCCTTGATTTCGATGGTCCTCTGCTTCTTCCTGGCTTCCTTTTCCTTCCTGACCTGCTCATACTTGAACTTGCCATAGTCCACAATCTTGCACACGGGCGGTTTCGCCGTAGGCGCAATCTTCACAAGATCCAGTCCCGCTTCCTCCGCCAGTTTCATCGCATCCCTCGGAGACATAATGCCGAGCTGTGCGCCGTCTTCCCCAATCAGACGAATCTCCCTGTCCCTGATCTGTTCATTGATAAATAGTTCGCTAATGGTCGTTTCCCTCCATAAGAATAATTAAATTTTCCCGCAAAAAAAGCGGATCGCAACGATCCACCCACATACTCCACCTAAGAATGCATAATCTGCATCCTGCAAAGATGTAAAATATGAACGCCTATGAGCCTGCTTGCTATAGGGTGAGAGTGGAACTCTGCTTGTCTGTTATGTACGCTTTCACGTACTTGGTTATATTAACACAGCAGGCACTGTCTGTCAATGCCTGCCGTGTAATTTTTTTATCTTTCCCGGAATGTGGCGCAAGCCGTCTCTTTGCAGTCGCACGCGCCGTTGCCCCGAATGTCCACGTGTTCCGCATGACACTTGTAATTGGTATTGTACATACACTTTACCGCCTCGCAGTCGATGCTGATCGTTTTGGAAGGGCGTTCCTTGCAGGCGTTGGACGCGCTGCCTTCCCGCTCTTCGCGAAAGCTTTCACAACACGTTTCCTCACAGTCGCAGGCGCGCATACCGCCTACCATAATGTCACCTTTGCAGCAGCAATCGCTGCTGTTGTACATACAGTTCTTCACTGCACATTTCAAATCTGCCATGATCCTACCTCCGCTGAAATGTCCGGCGGCGTCCTGTTGTACGGACGGCGCCGGAAAATCTTTGTTTCGGTATTAGTCTGCGCAGGATTTTCAAAACCTATACCATTCCGTTATTTTTTTGCAATGCCTTTTGTGCGGATTTCTTCACAGACCGCTTCCACAAAATCCTCCAGGCTTCTCGCGCCTTCATCCCCCGCACGGCGGCTCCTGACCGCCACGGTTTTTTCCTCCTCTTCCTTCTGCCCCACTACCAGCATATATGGAATTTTGGATGTCTGCGCCTCGCGGATTTTGTATCCGATTTTTTCGGAACGCGTATCCACCTCCGCGCGGATACCGGCGCTTTCCAGACGCTCCTTCACATGGTTTGCGTAATCCATATATTTGTCGGAGATCGGCAGCACCCGCGCCTGCACCGGGGCGAGCCAGGTGGGGAAGGCGCCCGCAAAATGTTCGATCAAAATTCCGATAAAGCGTTCAATGGAACCAAATACCACACGGTGAATCATGATTGGCCTGTGCTTTTCACCGTCCGCACCGATGTATTCCAGTTCAAACCGCTGCGGCAGCTGAAAATCCAGCTGAATCGTTCCGCACTGCCAGGTTCTTCCGATACAATCCACCAGATGGAAATCGATCTTGGGGCCGTAAAACGCACCATCCCCCTCATTGACCACGTAGGGAAGCTGCAGTTCATCCAGCGCGCTGCGCAGGGCATCCGTAGCCATTTCCCAGTCCTCATCGCTTCCCATGGAATCCTCCGGCCTGGTGGAGAGTTCCACATGGTATTCAAAACCAAACAGCGCATAGACCTCGTCAATCAAAGCCACCACGCCCTTGATTTCATCCTTAATCTGCTCCGGTGTCATAAAAATATGCGCATCGTCCTGCGTAAAACAGCGCACCCGCATCAGGCCATGCAGCTGTCCGGATTTCTCATGGCGGTGTACAAGTCCCAGTTCCCCTACCCGCATGGGCAAATCCCGGTAAGAACGGGGCTCTGCGGCATAGACCAAAACGCCCCCCGGGCAGTTCATGGGCTTGACCGCATAATCCTGCTCATCGATTATGGTGGTATACATATTGTTTTTATAATGATCCCAATGCCCGGACGTCTCCCAAAGGCTCCGGTTTAAAATGATAGGAGTGGAAATTTCCACATAACCCGCCCGCTTATGGATCGCCCTCCAGTAATCCAGCAGGGTATTTTTCAGCGTCATCCCTTTGGGCAGAAAGAACGGGAAACCCGGCCCTGCCTCATGCATCATGAACAGACCCAATTCCCTGCCCAGCTTTCTGTGGTCGCGCTTTTTTGCCTCCTCCATCATGGTAATATAGGCATCCAGTTCCTCTTTTTTGACAAAAGCCGTTGCATAGAGCCGGGTGAGCATTTTGTTGTGCTCATCGCCCCGCCAGTACGCACCCGCAAGGCTCATGATTTTAAACGCTTTTCCCACATTCCCGGTGCCGGACAGATGCGGTCCCGCGCACAAATCCACAAACTCCCCCTGGCTGTAAAAGCTGATCTGCGCATCCTCGGGCAAATCCTCAATCAGTTCCACTTTATAAGGCTCGTTGCGTCCCTTCATATAGGCGATGGCTTCTTCTCTGGGCAGGGTAAAACGGATGATCTCCAAATCCTCTTTGATGATCTTTTTCATCTCCGCTTCGATCTTTTCAAAATCATCGCTGGTAAGAGGCGAAACAAATTCCACATCATAATAAAATCCGTCCGCAATGGAAGGGCCGATAGCCAGCTTACAGCCGGGATACAGCCGCTTGAGGGCCTGGGCCATCACATGGCTGGCCGTATGACGCAAAACCGCCAGTCCTTTTTCATCCTTCGCCGTCAAAATATGCAGGCAGGCGTCCTTCTCCACCACCGTGCGCAAGTCCACCGTTTCCCCGTCCAGTTCCCCGGCAACCGCCACACGGGCAAGCCCTTCGCTGATGTCCCGCGCAATGTCCATAACCGTCATCGCGTTTGCGTATTCTTTGACGGAGCCGTCTTTTAATGTTATTTTCATTCCGCTCCTCCTTTCCCCTTAAACGTCCGCTTTTTCACATTCCCCACAGCAGCAGTCCTCTTCCGCACCGCAGTTGCCGTTAAAGCTGCCGTTAAAGCATCCAAAATACTTTCTCGCTTTTCTTGCCGGTGCGCCCAGCAGGCCGATCACCATGCCGGACAAAAACGCAACCAACAGGCATAAAATCAAATCCAGTCTGGTGTTTTCTTCCTTCTCCGTCAAAAAATTTTGTACACATTCCATTTTTTCTTTCATATGCTCCTCCTTCTTCCTCTCACATGCGCCGATTTCCGGCGCGGTTGCCACACCGGAAAGCCGGTATGCCCATTCTTGCCCGCCACCACGTATGAAAGCCGGTTGCTTCGCGCTTGCGCGCACACGCCGCGTCGAGCGCGGTTGCCGTCAGGCAACTTTTTCCTCACGCGCGAGTACGCATCACCGTCTTTTTTATACGATAGGAAATTTCATTTCCTATCGTATAAAAAATCCCATGCATCACAATCGTAATGCATGGGACGTATCGTACGCGGTTCCACCCTGCTTGCCTGCAGAAAACTCCAAGCCACTCCTTGACGATAACGGAGTCACCGGGCCGTATTGGGGCCGCTCAGAGCCGGTTTTCAAACTGCTGCCTGTCAGGACGCTTCCAGCGCGGCGCTGCCTTTGGCATTGCCGGCATCCCTCTCTGTCACATTCCACAGTCCTACTCTTCTCTTCAATGCATTTAAAATATCTATTGCTATCTTAATGCACTTCCCGCAATTTGTAAAGCTTTTTCTTTACTTTTTCAAATCCAAAAATTCCTCATAAATTTCGCTCACCGTTTTGGCCTCCTGCGGCGTGGGCATCTCGCAGAAAATACGGATCAACGGTTCCGTGCCGGAAAACCTTGCGACCACCCAGCCGCCGTTGGTAAAGTAAACCTTGCTGCCGTCCAGATAGGAAACCCGTTCCACTGCGAAAGGAAGGTTCGGAATCTTTTTTTCCACCATCAACGTGTTGTGTACTTCTTCCTTCTTTTTCTGGGTAAACTTATAATCCCTCTCTTCCATATGAATGGAACCGCATTCGGCCTCGATATCCTGATAAATCCGGGACAGCTTCTTACCCGTCACGGCGATCATCTCCACCAGCAGGGAAGCCGCGTAAACGCCGTCCTTGCCTTTGATATGTCCCCTGACCGTCAGGCCGCCTGAGGATTCCCCGCCGATCACTGCGTCCGTCTCGTTCATTTTCGCGGAAATGTGCTTAAAGCCCACCGGCACCTCATAGCATTTTTCCCCGAACCGTTCCGCCACTTTATCCAACATGTGGGTGGTACAGATATTGCGCACCACCGGCCCTTTCCATCCTTTATATTTAATCAGATAATAATACAGCAATACAAGGATATCGTTGGGATGTAAAAAACGACCCGTATCGTCGATCACGCCCAGCCGGTCCGCATCGCCGTCCGTCGCAATTCCGATATCGCAGTTGGCATCCAGCACAAAATTCTGCAGCGGACGCAGGGTCGTCGCGTTGGGCGCGGGAAGCTTGCCGCCAAAAAGGGTATCATGCCTTTCGTGGATGGTATCCACTTCGCACCTTGCCGTCAGCAAAATGGTCTTTAGGGAAGTCTCGCTGACGCCGTACATGGGATCCAGCGCAATCTTGAGCCGTGCGTCGCGGATGGCCTTCATATTTACCGCATCAATGATATTATCCAGATATTCGTTGAGCGGATAAATCTCCTCGATCAGTCCGGCCGCCTTGGCCTCCTCATATCCCATCGCACGCACATCCTGCGGTGCAAGGCCGGCAATGATCTCTTCGATCTGTCCCGTCTGCACCTCGTCCGCGTCCCGGCCGCCCGCCGTAAAGACCTTGATGCCGTTGTAAATCGCCGGGTTATGGCTGGCCGTAATCATCATCCCGTAAGGCAGTTCATGCTTCATGACGTAAAACATGACCAGCGGCGTCGGTGAAGATTTGTTCACCAAAAAAGCCTTAATTCCCTCTGCAGCGAAGACCTGACCGGCCCACTGCATCGCTTCCTTTGCCAAAAAGCGCCTGTCGTAGCCCAGCACCACGCCCTTATCCGCAACGCCCTCCCGTTTCATTTTTACACACAATGCTTTCGTCAAAAGCTGGATATTCGCTTTTGTAAAATCGTCCCCGATCACGGCCCTCCAGCCGCCCGTACCAAATTTAACCATTTTTCCTCTCATTCCGCCGCGCAAACGACATTTTAATCTTCCGGCCCGCTTTGGCGGGCGCAAATTCACGGTTGAAAACTTAATTGTCAGTTTTTACATTACAGCTTTGACCGCATGCCGGCTGCCCGCCGCCTGCACCGGGATTTTCTCTACTTTTACCCCATCCAGGTAAAGTTCCCGCACGCCCTTCATGGAACCGCCGGGATTGACCACCTCAATGTCAAACTTTGCCCCCCTCCATTCACGGTGCATGGAAAATCCTTTCCATTCCGCCGGGATGCAGGGATCGATCAAAAGGCTGTCAAACTGCGGACGCACCCCCAGCATATAACGGGTGGCGCTGAAATAAGACCAGCCGCCGCTTCCCGTCATGAACGGGTGATGGGCCCATCCGTAGCGGGAATGGTCTTTCCCGGAAATAAACTGGCAATAGGAGTAAGGCTCCGCCCTTCTGATCTCTATCTTATCGTTCTGCCAGTAAGGGCACAACGCATCGTAAAACTTCATCGCCCGGTCGCCGCGGCCCAACACACATTCCGCCGCCCAGGCCCAAGGATTGGGATGGGAGAAAATGGAACCGTTCTCCTTCAGCCCCGGATACACCCGGGTTACAAACCCGATATCGTCGTCCGGCTCCGTGTAAGAAGGGGCGTTGAGCATGATTCCGTAAGGCGTATACAAATACTCGTCCACACTGTCCATCGCCTTTTTGCCTTTTTCCGGATCCGCCGCGCCGGAAAGCACCGCCCAGGAATTGGACTCCAGATGTACCCTGCCCTCCCGGTCTTCTTTCGTACCGATCTTTTTACCGTTTTTGGTGATACCCCGGATAAACCACTCCCCGTCCCAAAGCTGGGTGTTGCAAACCTCTTTTACATGGGCCGCAATTGCGCCGTATGTTTCCGCGTCCTGTGTACGCCCCAAAAAGGAAGCCAGTTCGATGAAGTTGGTAAGCGCCCAGTAATGCAAAAAGGAAACCAGCGCGCTCTCCCCGCCGCCCAGATTTAAGCAATCGTTCCAATCCGCCCGCAATCCCTTGCAAACCCCCGTGGCCCCCACCTGTCTGGCGGAAAAGTCCAGGATCTTCTTCATATGCTCATATACGGAGCCTTCTCCGCCGTCCGCATAGGTAAACACCTCGTCCGCAAAAGAAAACTCCCCGGTTTCCTTGATATACTCCACAATGGAAGGAACCAGCCAAAGCGCGTCGTCGGAGCAGGCATCCTTCAGGCCGTGCACCATATCCTCCCGGCTGGGCGTGGGCACCACCGTGGGGGATTTGAACGGCTTGACCTCCTCGTCCGGCAAAAACCAGCTGGGATCGAACAGATGCAGACCATATCCCTCCGACACCAGCCCGCGCAGCAGTTCCTCAATCCGCTGCCGGCACTTTGCCGGATTGGAATGGGGAATGGTCATGGCATCCTGCGCGGTATCCCGGTATCCGAGCCCTGTCCGCCCGCCGACTTCGATAAAAGAGGCAAAGCGGGAAAACATCACGTTAATCTCGGACTGATACAAGGTCCACGTATTGATCAGCGTATTCATGCCCTCATTGGGCGTGGAAATCTGCAGCTTGTCAAACTTTTCGTTCCAGTAAGCGGCAAGCGCCTCGTATACGGCATCCACCGCCGCCGGATCCCGGTACTTTTCGCGCATCTTTTGTCCCACTTCCCGTCTGCCTTCGCCCAGCATGAATACCAGGCGCACTTCCTCACCGGGAGAAAGCGTGAGATTCTTTTGCAGGCTGCCGCAGTGGTTATTGCCCAATTCAAAGGAACCGCTGCATTGTCCCCTCTCCACGGCCGCCGGATTGTTCTCCGTATGGTAATCCCCGATAAAACTGTCCCGCAGACAGTCAAATCCGTCCGGTTCAAAATTGCCGGTAAAATACTGGAACCCGAATTCCTCGTAAAAAAGATCCTGCTCGATTACGCCGTCCTCATAAGAGGAGCCGGAGCAGTACAGGCTCATCTGATGGTTCTGGTTGTCAATGGTGATGTGGTGGAAGGACAGTTCACAATAGGAAAAGACACTTAACTGTCTCGGCTTGTCATCCTCATTTTTAATTTTCACATCCCACAATTCCACCGCATCCCCCAGCGGTACGACCAGCGTCTGACTGGCCCTGATTTTTTTGTACAACGACTCGTAAACGGTGTAGGACATCCCGTGTCTGCAGGTATACGACGCCTGGTCCAGCGGCTTTCCTACCGGCTGCCAGGAAACGCTCCAGTAATCTTTGTCCGCGTTGTCCCGGATGTACACATAGTGTCCCGGCCTGTCCATCGGAATTGCGTTCGCCCGGAAACGCGTAATCCGGTGATATTCCGGCGACTTGTAAAACATGTAGCCGCCCGCCGTGTGGTTCATCACCGCACACAGGTTCTCCAGCCCGATGTAGTTTGTCCAGGACGTGGGCAAATCCACACGGTCGATCACATACTCCCGCTTTTCGTTGTCAAAATGTCCGTATTGCATGGCACTCTCCTCCCTTTTTTCTGCCGTCCGCTACCGGCACGCACCCCCGTCGTGCCCCTTAACATCGGCAACAACATTCTTAACATTTTGATAACTACATTATACAAAAAAAAGGGTTTTTTTTCCACTACTATTTTACTTTTGCACCAAATAATATTATGGGCCAGGTAACAGTTCACAGATACCCCGCAATGATACGCGCCGCGCTGCGGATGATTTTGACGCAGGGACGGGACGCATAGTACTCCGGCGTCCGGACGGAGGGCGCCGCGCTCTCCTCCATCCCCTCAATCCCCAGCAATTCCCTGCACAGAATTGTCTTGTGTTCCTCCAAAAAAGCGGCCGCCATGATCCGCACCCGTTCATATGCCGCCTTTTTGGCCTCCTCATTTTTGGGATCGGTATTACCGTCCTTTAACCCAGACAGCAGGGCCATGGAAGAAACCGCGCCGCAAACCTCCCGCATCCGCCCCATGCCCCCGCCCATGGGACAGGAAAGTTTCAGCGCCGTCTCCAAATCCATACCCAGCAAATCCGCATATGCCGCAAAAACGGACTGCGCACAATTGTATCCGGACGTAAACAGTTCCACCGCCCTGTCTTCCCTATTCTCCATATTCGTCTCCCTTTCTGTACGACCCGTCATATGACGTTAAGTCAAAAAGCATTTTTCAAACACGCCCTGGCATTGCATTATACAGGAAAGGCAGAACACCGGAACCGGAATGCCCTGCCTGCTTTTCCTAATTTATCTCTTTTGCCAAATACTCCCTTGCCGTTTCTTCCGTCAACTGAAATTTGTCACGGATTTTATTGAAAATAATATCATCAGAGAATTCCGCATCGTAACCGGCTTTCTCATCTGTCACACGGAGGGTCTTCGCCATGGTGGTATCCCTATTCATGGCCTCACCTCCTAAAATATCTGTCTACAGCTTATCACATTTCGCTGTCATATGCCACATATTTTTCCTGTTTCCTCCCGGTATCATAACAGTTCCTGCGTAAATTTTCGAAGATGATTTTTCGGGTGGGTACAGCCTACCCGGTGATCATATGTAATATATTTGTTATCCTCTCTGTGCAGTCCGCTATTCTGCATGCCTGCTTTCGCCATGAATCAGACAAAGGAAAATATACCCCGTCTTTCGCGGCTGCCCCCAAATCCCATTTTCCGCTTTCGTTTCTGTTTGCGTCAAGCCACTTTGCGACAAAGCCCAGCTTTTCCCGTGCCTGCCCATAACCCGACAGCAACTCAACCGCCGCCAAATAAGAACTTGTCTTTTGGGAGGCAAATACTTCCGGTACCGTGCGAAGACACTGATCATAAACGTAGTAAATTCCTTCCGGCCTTGACAGATAATAATCCAGCAAAAGACTTTCGGTTTTACCGGTCAAAACTCCCTGCAATAGCGCCACATGATAAAACATGCCAAAACCCGTTTCAAATCCGCTTTTGGGCTTTCTCCCAAATTGCGAATAAAATGCGTCCCGATCGTCACTTTCATTATACTGTCCGCTGCCGAATGCCCTCTCGGCTATACAGGCCCATTGCCTGGCCACACCGAGGGCAATTTCATTTTCCGGTTCAAAAAGCCTTATCCATGCGGAAAGCATCAGTTTTTCAAACAAAGGCCAATCATGCGTTTTCTCATAATAATGGTCTATTTTTTTCTCACCGCTGACACACAGGCACATCCGTTCCAAAACAACCCGAATGGGGTCATCCTCTTTTGTAAAACCCAAAATTCTAAGCCTGCGTATGGCCTGCTCGGTGGTAATCGCTTTCCCGCTAACGGGCCGGCTTAATGTGTGGAAATTTCCCCACAGTCCCTCCTCATTTCTACCGTCAAGAATTTGCTTTGCCCATTTGCCGTTTTTGTAATCCATATTTATCCCCATTTCTGCGCTTTAATCCCTCCGCCCGCCTTAGCGGGCACAAATTCACGGTTGAAAATCAAGTACATCCCAATCCGTAATCAGGATATCCGGTCTTTCGGCCGGACTAACGCTTACAATAGACCCAAACCCTATTTTTTCCTTTGAACTGTCCATCCGCAGTTTCTTTATGGTATCTATCGCAATTGTGCAAATTCGTTTCCATTTTCAGCAGGCGGCAAAAACCCCATGAAAGCCGCACACTCCCATGGGGTTGAAAATACAATTCTTATTCCTTTTTCCTGACCCTCGCCTGCGGGATTTTGGCCCCCTACCGCTTATGTCAATTTTTCAAACAAATTTACTGATTCCTTCCGCAGCATTTCTTATATTTCTTGCCGCTCCCACAGGGACAGGGGTCATTCGCATACACCTTTGTCCCTTTGACAACCGTGGTGGAACGCTTCTGTTCCTTATACAGTTCCTTGCGGGTATTCTCGTCGAAAATATCGTTCCATTCCTCCAGATTGTATAGCCAATCCGCGTCTGCGGCAACCATATTTTTATACAGGAGTTCTTTGTCAAATCCCAGGTTAACCACCGTGTCCTCTTCCATCTCTTCAATGGGATTGGGCGCGATCAGGCTGTCGTTGATACCGTCCAAAAAACCGGTCATTGTCATCACGCTGATCTCATATTTATCCGCCAGTTCTTTGACCGTCCCCCGCACCACTTCGTCCGGGTTTTTCAAAAGCCGGGCATAAATCTGTTTCTCACTTTCAAAATAAACTGCCCAGAACCGCTGCAACTTATTCTTGTCCGCCTGCTGGTCATATGCGATTTTTCTCCATTGCTCCAATAATGCCATAGTAACAACCTCCATGCCGCCAGCCCATACCTTTGTGCCGCTGGCCTTGTACCTTATTGTTCTGCTGCGGACGCTCCCTGCGTCCTGTCCGGCAAAATGCCTGATGTTATTATATCCCAGCCCCTCCCTATATGCAAGCAAAAACTGGCCCGCGGAAACCAATTTTGTTACAGGTCAGACCTGTCTGAACTGT
>DERU01000040.1:2777-3394 GCA_002361095.1 Lachnospiraceae bacterium UBA3332 | reverse complement strand
AGACCTGTCTGAACTGTTACCCAATTTTGCGGCCGGGACCGGAGGGTATGGGTGGCAGGAGGGCAAGGATCCCTGCCTGCCCCGGCCGTCACAGGCCGGTGGGAATCAGCTGGATATTCAAATCCACCGGGCCGGTGATACCGTCCACCGTAGCCGTATTGGTATACTGCCAGAAGGTAAACCGGTACGGGGTCTGGGGCAGTTCCTCGTAATCCGCATACCAGACGGGAATCCAGGAAAGACGTTCCAAATCCAGTTCAAAAGCCTGCCAGTACAAATTACAATACAGCATGGGCGCAAAACCGGCCTCCCGGATCATACTGCAGAAAATTTCCGCATTTTCGGTAAACTGCTCCCCCGATACACAGTCCGTCCTGGCCTCATCCCAATCAATGCGCTCCGGGTCAAAAACCACCGGAAGCTGCAGCTGGCAGCCTTCCAGATTTTCAAGGACAAAGGCCGCCTCCTCCCGTGTCTCCTCTTCATCCGTGGCCTGCGAAAAAAAGTAAACACCCACATCCAGTCCCGCCCTGCGGGCGTTTTCCATATTGTTTTTAAATTCCCGATCCAGACAAATTTCACCCGTTTCTCCGTATCTGCGGCATCCAAGCCGGATA
>DERU01000040.1:0-2618 GCA_002361095.1 Lachnospiraceae bacterium UBA3332 | reverse complement strand
GGCATCCAAGCCGGATAAACGCAAAGGAAAAACCGGCGTCCCGCACCTTTTCCCAGTCGATTGTCCCATGATGATGGCTGACGTCCAAGCCCAGTCTGCTGGAAAAACCGGCGTCACCCACATAGGAAAGGCGGTCTTTTTCCCTGACAAAAGCCTGCAGATCGTAGCCATGCTTCTCAACGGCCGGATTTACCAAAAACGTATACGCCTGCCCTTTGACATCCGTAAAACATACGCTGTCGCCATCTGCCGTAACTGCATCCAACGTTTCGATTCCTTTCCCCTCCGCAACAGTTTCTTCCAATATACCGGTATTTTCCCCTTCTGTTACACTTTCCCGAAAATCTTTTCCTTTCTCCTTATGCCCTGACGGCTCCTGCTCCCATCCGCTTTCCTGCCCAAACACCGCCGTGCTTTCGCCCGCCGCGTTATCAGGATGCAAACCGCAGCCCGTCAACAGGCCGGACAAAATCCAAAAAAGCGCCGCGCAGACCGCATTTTTCCGCAGCCTGCCCCCTGCCGCCGCATTCCGCATTCCCTTCCCCCTCATTTTCCCAATAATCTCCATATCCAGACATATCCCGCAAAAACCAGCGTCCTTTGCTGTCCGTCAAAAATGCTTTGCAGGGACTCTTCCATCCACCGCCGCACGCTGCCGGCCCGCATTTCTCCGCTTTCAATTTTTGCGTTTACATTGGACTGTATCATCATAAACCGCACGAAAGCTTCCAAATCAAATGTATGAAAAAGGCGGTAGCTGTGCTGTTTGACCACAGTATAATCCCTGCACGCCTGCGACTCTCCCCAGACATACTCCTTTCGCCAGGGCTTTGGGAAGCGGGGCAAATATTCCCGGTTCCACCAGACTGTAAAAGCGGGATTGCCCTCCATTTCATCCGTAATCCAAAAATCATAAACGCATAAAATTCCGTTTTCCCTGAGCAGACTTTTCAGGTTTTCCAAAAAGGCGGCCTCCTCCACCCAGTTTACCACCCCGGCCGCCGTTACCATGTCAAATTTTTTCTCCGAACGGACTTCCTCCGCTTTCGACACAAAAAAGTCATAACCGTCCCCATACATACTCCTGCACACTTCGATCATTGCCGGAGAAATATCGACCCCTGTAACGTGCCCGCAAAGCTCTTTTAAAGCTTTTGCGGACAGTCCGGCGCCGCATCCTATATCCAGCCCGGCTTCCAGCTTTTCTGCAAGCCGCAGTTCATCCCTGACCATTTGCAGTACCTGCGGATGCAGCCACGGCCTGTCCCGCAAATACCCCTGCGCAATCCTGCCACAATCAAACGAACGGTTGTCCATGTCCCATCCCTTCCCCGTCTGCTTTACGGGAACATTGGCGGCATCAAAAGCCCCTCTTCCTCCGGCAGTCCAAACAGAAGGTTCATATTCTGCACGGCCTGTCCTGCCGCGCCTTTTACCAAATTGTCCATGGCCCCCATCATAATCACCCGGTTTGTCCTGGAATCGACCTTCACATTTATGTCCACGTAATTGCTGCCCTCCACCCATTTGGTTTCCGGACAGACACCGTCCTCCAAAAAGCGTACAAAACGCTCATTCGCATAATACTTTTCATAAGCGGCCCGCACCTGCCTTTCCGTCGGCAGCGCCGTCGTGCCGTCAGGCTGTCTGCATGCTTTTAAAGAAGCGTAGGCCGTAATCAAAATTCCCCGGTTCATGGGAACCAGATGGGGGGTAAAATTCAACGTCACATTTTCCCCGGACGCATAAGAAAGCTGTTCCTCGATTTCCGGCGTATGGCGGTGGCTTGCCACACCGTAAGCTTTGATATTTTCGTTTACTTCGCAATACAGATTTGCCACCTTTGCGCCCCTTCCCGCGCCGGACGTACCGCTCTTGGCGTCGATGATGAGCGTATGCATGTCAATCAGCCCTTCTTTGGCCAGCGGATATACGGCCAATGTGGAACAGGTGGGATAGCACCCCGGGTTCGCCACCAGCCGGGCCTTTTGGATCTGCGCCCGGTTGACCTCACAAAGCCCGTAAACCGCCTCTTTAATAAACTGCGGCGACCGGTGGGGAATTCCGTACCACTTTTCATAAACGGAAACGTCCTTGATACGGTAATCCGCACTTAAGTCCACCACTTTCACTTTTTCCAGTATCCCCTCTTCCAGCACGGACGCCAAAAACCCCTGCGGGGTCGCCGTAAAAATTACATCCACCTGTTCTGCCAGTTCCTTTAAGTTATCGTCCCTGCAAACATCTTCCACAATCCGGAACATATTCTGATACACGCCTGCATACTTTTGGTCGATGTAGCTGCGGGAACCGTACCATTTGATTTCCGCCTCTTTATGACCTGTCAAAATGCGGACCAATTCCCCTCCCGCATATCCTGTCGCCCCGATAATTCCTGCCCGTATCATTTTCTTTTTCTCTCCTTTTGCACGCTGCCCGGAAAAGTTCAGACAAGGCCTCCCTTTTCCCTCCGTTTCGCTTTCTCCCCCGCAAGCCCGCCGGCTGTACCGGGGTACCGTAACTGATCATACCCTACGCGGGACAGGAATGCAAGTTTTTTGACAACAATCCGGACCGAATCGTAACAGTTCAGTCCCCAATGGCAGCAGTTTAAGGCG
>DERU01000307.1:978-6985 GCA_002361095.1 Lachnospiraceae bacterium UBA3332 | reverse complement strand
GGGGCTGCCCATGCCTGCGGATCCTCCGCCGCCGCTTCCGCCCGGTCCGCATGCCTGTCTCCCGCCTTAAGCTGCCGCCATTGGGGCTGAACTGTTACTTGATTTCCGCGATAGGGGGAACAAGCATCTTGAATTTTGGGAGAAAAAAAGGTATAATTTCTCTATATGCGAGTAAGTGTTAGTTTGCTTGAAAGGTGAAGATGTATGAGCGAAAGGGCAGGGTATAAAAAGAAGATACTGGTTGCGGACGACTCCGAAATGAACCGTTCCATCCTGGCGGACATGCTGGATGACGAATATGAGGTGCTGGAGGCGGAGGACGGCAAGCAGGCGGTCGCCGCGCTGGAGCAATATGGGGCGGAACTTTCCGTTTTGCTGTTGGATATCGTCATGCCGGTGATGGACGGTTTTGAAGTGCTGGAGGTGATGAACCAGAGAAGATGGATCGAGAATATTCCGGTTATTATGATTTCTTCGGAGAGCGGATCCAACCAGGTGGCGCGGGCATATGAACTGGGCGTGGCGGATTTTATCGGCAGGCCGTTTGACGCTTTGGTGGTGCACCGCAGGGTGGTGAATACGATCCTGCTGTATGCAAAACAGAAGAAGCTGTTGGAACTGGTGACCGAACAGGTTTATGAGAACCAGAAACAGAGTAATCTGATGATCGATATCCTCAGTCATATTGTGGAGTTCCGGAACGGGGAAAGCGGGCCGCATGTCAGACATGTGCATGTGCTCACGGAACTGTTTTTGCACAGGCTGGCCCGGATTACCGACCAGTATCCCCTTTCCGAGGCAGATATCGATATGATTGCCACGGCATCCGCGCTGCATGACATAGGGAAAATCGGGATACCCGGTGAAATTCTCAATAAACCCGGGAGACTCACGGACGAAGAGTTTGCCATTATGAAAACCCATTCCATGATCGGGGCGAAAATGATGGAGGAACTGCCGTATCACCGGGAAGAGGAATTGATTAAAACCGTGTATGAGATTTGCCGTTGGCACCATGAACGTTTTGACGGGCGCGGATATCCGGACGGGCTTGTCGGGGATGAAATCCCCATTTCCGCACAGGCGGTTGCTTTGGCGGATGTCTATGACGCTTTGACCAGCGAGCGGGTTTACAAGAAAGCGTTTCCCCACGAAGAAGCGGTCCGCATGATTTTGAACGGGGAATGCGGGATTTTCAATCCGCTTCTCTTACGGTGTCTGCAAGAGACTGCGGACAGGATTCCGGAAGAAATTAAGGATTCGGAAAACATGGGAACCAGCCAGAAGAAAGCCCGGCACATGGTGGAGGAGGTACTCAATAAGGAAGGGCTTACCGCATCGGAACGTACCCTGCGTTTGTTGGAGCATGAGAGAATGAAACAGAGTTTCTTCGCCGCCATGAGCAAAGAGATTCAGTTTGAATATACGGCTTCGCCGCCTGTGCTGACGCTGAATGCCTGGGGGGCCAACCGGCTTGGACTTCCGGAGGTGTTACATAATCCGCTGAAAGAGGAAAAGGTGATTGCGATGCTGGGCGTAAGGGAAGTCCGTAACCTTTCGGATTCTGTGCATAGCACGACACCGGAAAAGCCGATTCAGCAGAGGGATTACAAAGTAAACCTGGACGGCGAGGCCAGATGGATGCAGATTACCAGCCGTACCACCTGGTCGATGGATGAACCGCCCCGATACGAGGGCGTGATCGGAAAGGCGGTGGATGTCCACGATGTGCGGCAGAAGATGGAAATTTTGGAGCAGCTTGCTTCCCACGACGGACTGACAGGGCTGTTTAATCACCGTTATGCAAGGGAGCGCATTATAGAGCGGATAGAAGGACGCAAAGACGGGAATTTTGCCATGGTCATTTTTGACCTGGATCATTTTAAACAGGCAAATGACCGCTGGGGCCATATGTTCGGCGACAGGGTACTGGTACATCTGGCGGAACTGCTTCGGCAAAGTATCCGGGGAGGGGATATCGCGGCGAGGGTCGGCGGAGACGAGTTTTTGATCTTTTTGGAGTATAAGACGGAGGTTGAGACGGTCGTCGAGCGGATTTTTTCTTCCCTGCTGGGGCAATATGAGCATTTTTCGATTTCCGTCAGTATGGGAATTGCCTGCACGGGTGTGGTTTCCCCGGATTATGACGAACTGTTCCATGCCGCAGATCAGGCTTTGTATAAGGTAAAACAGACCAAACGCGGTCAGTATTGTTTTTATCAGGAGGGAATGCAGAGTATCGGAACCGCAATTTCTGCAATCGAATCGGAAGAAGGAGAATAGGGTATGACTTTGAAGGAATGCTATGCGGCCATGGGTGCCGATTACGATGGGGTGTTGGGCAGGCTGCGCAGTGAGAAGCTGGTGCAGAAATTCACAATAAAATTTTTGGATGACGCCAGCTTCGGGAACTTGTGCAAGGCGCTGGAAGAGCGCAACTATGAGGAAGCTTTCCGGGCTGCCCATACGATTAAGGGCGTGTGCCAGAACCTTGGATTTTCCACACTGTATGAATCCAGCAATAAACTGACGGAAGCACTGCGGTCAGGGGCATCTGAGGATGAGGACGTTTTGCTGGCAGCGGTGCGGAAGGATTACCAACAGGCGGTGGAGGCGATCTGTGCCCTGCGTGACAGCGCAGGGGCGTGATTTGGGCGCTTCTGGTACATCAAATAATAAAGTAACCAGCCATATGACGCAGGGCAGGCTATAAATGCGCCAAAAGCAGTCCGTATTTTAGGATTGGTCTTTTTCATGCAGCCCCTTTCCGTTTTTACGGGAAGGGGCTGGTGTAATGCATGGAAGCAGGATCTTGCGGTTTACCTCACCGGGCAGCCGCAATGCCGGCATGAAGCCGTCACGCACAATCCACCATCACACGGTTCCGTCTGGCCAGCGCGACGCGTACCTGCAGAAATTCCGTGCAGGCGCAGAACTTATCCATACAGCTGATCACCCATGCCTCGCGGCTTCTGGGAACAGGCCCCAGGGGGAACATGTGGGAAAGGATTGCCTGCCGCTCCTTTTCATAAAGCGGGAAGCGCTCTTCGCTGGTTTTTGCGGCAACTTTGGGATGATAAAACGCCTGTATCTGCCCTTTGGGCAGTTTATCCTTAAAATCGTAAACACAAAAATCATGCAACAGACCGGCCCGTGCGGCTACGCGTTCTTCCAGCCCTAATTTTTTGGCGGTGCGCCAAGAAAGATAGGAAACGTTGAGGCTGTGCATGAAGCGTGTCGTCTGGTAATGCTGTCTGTAACGTGTCAGCTTGCAAAATTCTTCATCTTCCAGAATGGTCTGCACGAGGCCGAGGAATTCGGCGCTGATATCATCCGAAACGGTAATCTCCATTGGAATCACATCCTTTCTTTTCTGAAACGGCATGCGTCCTGATTGGCGCGCCGCCACGCGGGAAAGCCGCATGTTGCGCGCTTTCACGCTACGTTTAGTATATCGGTGAAATCCCTAAAATGCAACTGATAAATTTTTACAGTCGAGTGCGCGCCCCCCGGTTTGGCCCAGGCCCTTCTCCACCCCATGGGAAGACACGCCCGTTACAAATTTCCGCAGTTTGGGAAGGGTTTGTATTGACTAACAGGCGGATGGGCTGATAAGATCATAATAATCGGATGGGGGAGTAGTCGGCACATTGGTGTGACAAGCCAACATACTGACCGGAAGCGGTCTGGTTTGTCTTTTATGACGAGACTCATGCGCAGCATTATCGTTGCGTGTGTGTCTTTTTTTTGTACGATAGGAAATGAAAGTTTCTGCCGTACAAAAAAGACGGTGATGCGTACACGCACGTGAGGAAAAAGTAGCCTGACGGCAACCGCGCCCGACGCGGCGTGCCGCCGGTACGGGATTTCATTACAGGACAAGGGGGAATTTAGATGGATTTACTGACGTTACTGTTGCTGGCGGTGGGATTATCCATGGATGCGTTTGCGGTTGCGGTCTGCAAGGGCCTGGCGATGCGCGGGCTGACATGGAGGCAGGGCAGTGTGGTGGGAGCGTGGTTTGGAGGCTTTCAGGCATTGATGCCGTTTCTGGGATATATACTGGGCATACAGTTTGAGGCGTATATCAACCGGGTTGCGCCCTGGGTGGCTTTTATCCTGCTTGGGCTGATCGGTTTGAATATGCTGAAAGAAGCTTTTGCGAAGGGCGGGGAGGAAGCCGGGTCCTGCAGTCTTTCCGGAAAAGAGATGCTTCCGCTGGCGGTTGCCACCAGCATCGACGCGTTGGCGGTGGGCGTCACCTTTGCCTGCGTGCCGGTAGCGGTGTTAAAGGGGATGGGCGGCCTGGCCAATACTGCGGCAGGCTGTCTCATAATCGGGGCGACCACATTCCTTTTGTCTGCCGCAGGGGTGAAAATCGGCAATTTGTTTGGATGCAGATATAAAAACAGGGCGGAGGCTGCCGGCGGATTGATTCTGTTGTTTCTGGGGGTGAAAATCCTGCTGCAGGGACTTTGACTACATTTGGATGGATTCGCTTTCCAGCTTCCATGGGATGGTTTTTCCGGCTGCCAGCGTTTTTTGCACATCTATGATCCGTTGGTTGGAGGAACCGCGAAAAGGGAGACTGATATCCTTTTTTTCTTCCACAAATTCGCCGTCCACCAGTACGTCCAAAAGGGAAAGCATTCCGTCCGTACATTCGCAGCGCGCGCGGCTTTCGGACAGGAGATCATCCTCCAGCGTATAGCCGGTGTAACACCAGATATTTTTATGGGGGAGGCGGGAACGGACGGTACGCAAAAACGGCAGCAGCGCGCGCTGGTTGTCCGGCTCAAAGGGTTCGCCTCCCAGCAGGGTCAGGCCGTTGACATAATGCGGGGACAGGGCGTCAAGGATTTCCTGCGCCGCTTCTTTCCCGAAAGGTCTGCCGTAAGCAAAATCCCAGGTCTGCGGCTGGAAGCATCCTTTGCAGTGGTGGGTGCAGCCGGAGACGAAGAGCGTTACGCGTATGCCTTCCCCGTTTGCGATATCGCATTTTTTGATTTCTCCATAGTTCATAATGTTCCTCCAAATAAGGCGCGGTTTTTTACAGGGTAAAAACCCGCGCCCGAAACGGTTCCGGAATGAACCGCCGTATGGTTTACAGATGCAGGACCCTTTCCCGGATTTCCTGTGTACGTCCCTGGTTCCAAAATTGGGTACCGATATAGCCGCAGGTTCTTCTGGCTACATTCATTTTATCCTGATCACGGTTGCCGCACTTGGGACACTCCCAAACCAGTTTGCCGTCCGTATCTTCCACGATGCCGATTTCGCCGCTGAAACCGCAGCACTGGCAGTAGTCGCTTTTGGTGTTGAGTTCCGCATACATGATGTTGTCGTAGATAAAGCGGATTACCTGCAGCACCGCAGGGATGTTATCCTGCATGTTGGGTACTTCCACATAGCTGATCGCGCCGCCGGTGGAAAGGGACTGGAACTGTGCTTCCAGGGCCAGTTTGGAAAAAGCGTCGATGGGCTCCGACACGTGTACATGGTAGCTGTTGGTAATATAGGTTTTATCGGTCACGCCTTCTATGATGCCGAATCGTTTTTGCAGGCATTTTGCAAATTTGTAAGTGGTACTCTCAATGGGAGAGCCGTAGATGGAAAATTTAATGTTGCTTTCCAGCGTCCACTTATCGCAGGCGGCGTTCATGTATTTCATCACATCCAGCGCAAAAGGAGTTGCCTCCGGGTCGGTATGGGATTTACCGGTCATGTATTTGACACATTCATACAGACCCGCATAGCCGAGGGAGATGGTGGAATATCCGCCGTATAAAAGCTTGTCAATGGTTTCGCCCTTTTTCAGGCGTGCAATGGCGCCGTATTGCCATAAAATGGGGGCGGCGTCCGATAGGGTTCCCTTAAGGCGTTCGTGGCGGTACAACAGGGCGCGGTGGCACAACGCAAGCCTTTCGTCGAAAATCTTCCAGAAATTTTCCATATCGCCGCCGGAGGAAAGCGCCACGTCCACCAGGTTGATGGTGACCACGCCCTG
>DERU01000307.1:495-667 GCA_002361095.1 Lachnospiraceae bacterium UBA3332 | reverse complement strand
GATGGTGACCACGCCCTGGTTAAAACGGCCGTAAAAACGGTAATTGCCGTTTTCGTCTTTCCAGGGGTTTAAACAGCTTCTGCAGCCCATCACGGGGAAGCAGTTGCCTTCCTTCAACTCTTTCATTTTTTTCTCGGAAATATAGTCGGGCACCAGCCGTTTGGCCGTACAT
>DERU01000307.1:0-195 GCA_002361095.1 Lachnospiraceae bacterium UBA3332 | reverse complement strand
TTTGGCCGTACATTTGGCCGCCAGTTCTGTCAGATAAAAGTACGGGGAGCCTTCCGACACGTTGTCCTCTTCCAGTACATAGATGAGTTTGGGGAAAGCGGGGGTAATCCACACCCCTGCCTCGTTTTTCACACCCTGGTAGCGCTGTTTTAAGGTTTCTTCGATGATCAGGGCCAGATCCTTTTTCTCCTGCTC
>DERU01000275.1 GCA_002361095.1 Lachnospiraceae bacterium UBA3332 | reverse complement strand
TCCGCCGCCGCTTCCGCCCGGTTTGCGTGCCTGCCTCCCGCCTTAAGCTGATACCGTTGGGACCGGACTGTTACCCGTCGGAACGGTTATGTTGCGGGACGGGAAAGGGTTTGGGGCGCATACACTACGGTTACGGTTATCGCACATTCTTCTGCGTCGATGAGAACAAAATAATCCCCCACAAAAAAGTGCCGGCTCGTGTCAAGCGGATAGACCTTCGCCGTTAGAAAATCCACCAAAAAAACATCCGTCAACAGTTCCCCTTTATCCGCCTGCAGGCGCTTAAACAAATCACTGCAGTTTCCGCACAAAACACCCTCCAGGTCGCCAAGGGACAGCCGGTCCCCCTCCTCCAGCGCAATATCAACTTCCCTAGCAGTTCTGTCCCCGATTCCCATGGTCATAATGGTTCCATGCGATTCTCCCCGCATAATCATACGGATCCTGTTTGCGTTTTCCTTTTTCCTTTGTCCCCATCCGTCGCAGGACGGCGCAAAAATATCAAAAACCGCGAATCTGTCCGTACACAGTATTCCCAGGGAATTTCTCCCCCGGTAAACGGACATCAGGCTTTCTTCGTTACTGCCGCACAAATAGCAATCCGCCGGAGAATACTCCCCCGGTAAAAATACGGCTGTCCGCATACATCCAAACAACAGCACACCCAACGCAATGACCCCAAAAATTTTTCTCATTTTTCCGCCCTTCCCAAGGTCACAATCCGCATTCCGAAGCGCTGTTTTAATAGCAAGGGCATTTGTTTTCCGTTTTCCCTCCGCCGGACTCCCGCGCAAAGTTTCCTTATTACGAAACATTATACGGGATACTTCCCCTACAATCAAGTTATAATTACGCAATCCGAATCTTTTTTGGTAACCGTCCCGGCCGTCGTTCGGCCGGACGTTACCTTTTTTGAGGTACTTTTATGCAGAAAATACGTCCCGATCTGGACATTGGCCAGAATATTGCCCGTATCCGGAAAGAAAGAGGCATGACACAGGAACAGGTGATCGCCAGACTGCACCTGATGGAAATTGACATCTCCAAGAGCACCTATGCCAAGCTGGAAACGAACCGAATGAACATCAAAGTCTCGGAACTGGTCGGCCTAAGCCTTATCTTCGGCACAGATTTCAACGCTTTCTTCCAAAATCTGCAACTAAAAAAGCCAGATGCCTGAAAGCATACCGGCTTTTTTAGGCTGCCGCCCTGGGTTTTCCGAATAAAACGCAGAAAGGTCTTACCCCACCACCCTCCGCACGGTGATAATGGGCTTATAGGCGGCGTATCCGTATTTGATACCGGTACGCTGGGTACTGGCATGCACAATCCTGCCGCCCCCCAGATAGATCGCCACATGGCCCGCATAACAGATGATGTCACCGGCCTGCGCTTCCTCATAGGAAACTTCCCTTCCCACACTGCGCAAAGCAGTGGAATTACGCGGCAGGCTGTATCCGTACTGCTTATAAACAGCCATGACAAATCCGGAGCAATCCGCCCCGTCCGTCAGGCTCGTGCCCCCGGCCACATAAGGATTTCCCACAAACTGACAGGCATACTGTGCGATATCCGCCCCGGAGGATCCCGTTGCGGGGGGGACGGTCTTTAACCCGCCCCCGGAGGAAGGGGTTGTCGAACCGCTGCCCGACGACGAATTTCCGGCGGCGCTGCCCTGTTCCTCCCGTTTTTTGCGTTCGGCCTCTTCCGCCGCGCGCCGCGCCTCCTCTTCCCTGCGCCTGCGCTCTTCCTCCGCCCTGATAATGGCGTTTTCCTCCTCCGCAAGCTTCTGCAGTTCCGCATTCTGCTGCTTGATCTGCGCTTTAAACACGGCGGCCTCCTGCCGGACCTTGGCGATCTGTGTATCGTAATCCGCAGAAATCGCCTTCATCTCGTCCATCGTCTCCTGCATGAAGGCTTTTTCCTCTTCCATCTCGTACTTTTGTTCTTCCAGTTCGCTTTTCTTGTCCTCCAGCGCGTCTTTCTTTGCCGCGACCTCCTCCTTGATGGCAATATAACGCTGCAGCATCTTCCGGTCATAATCGTAAAGCTTCTCCACGTATGTCGCCTGATTGAGCAGGCTGCTCCAGTCCGATGCATTCATAATCAATTCCAGATAGCTGGTTTCCCCTTTTTCATACAGGTATTTCACCCGCTTCTTCATCGCCCGGTACTGCTCTTCTTCCTGTGCCTTGGCGCTGTCGTAATCCTCCTGCGCCTTTTGAATCTGTTCCTGCGTATCGGCTATCTGCTCTTCCATCAAGGCTACGCTGGCAATCACCGCTACCAGCTGGGCATTGAGTTCATCCATCTGCTCCTGCAGCACTTCCTGTTCCTCCTGCAGATCGCCCAGCATTCCCTCTCTTTCCTGATACTGCCGCCGGGTGTTTTCCTGTTCCCGTCTGGTTCGTTCCTGCTCCTGCTGCACCTCGGCCCGGGTTCGCTCCGCATAAACCGTCACGGGACTAAACGCCGTCAAAACAGCCAAAAACAACGCCGTCAGGCCTATCCGCTTCCTTTGCATTCCCTTACCTCTTTCCCTCCCGTCAAAACCGCAGTTACAGATCGCAGTTTTTCACGGTTCTGGGAAACGGAATAACGTCGCGGATGTTGCCCATGCCCGTCAGATACATCACGCACCGTTCAAATCCCAGCCCATAGCCCGCATGCCTGGCGGAACCATACTTTCTCAAATCCAAATAAAAAGCATAATCCTCCCGTTTCAGTCCCAGTTCGTCCAACCGCCGCTCCAAAAGTTCCAGATTGTCCTCCCTCTGGCTGCCGCCGATAATCTCACCGATACCCGGCACCAGACAATCCGCCGCCGCCACGGTTTTCTGATCCTCGTTGAGTTTCATATAAAACGCTTTGATTTCTTTGGGATAATCCGTCACAAACAGGGGGCGTTTGAACTCTTTTTCCGTCAGGTAACGCTCATGCTCCGTCTGTAGGTCGCAGCCCCAGAACACCTTATATTCAAATTCGTCGTTATGCTTCTTTAAGATCTCAATGGCCTCCGTGTAAGTCACATGACCAAAATCGGATGCCAGCACATGGTGCAGGCGTTCCAACAGCCCCTTATCCACAAAGCTGTTAAAAAACGCCATCTCCTCCGGCGCATTCTCCAATACATAACGGATAATATATTTCAACATGGATTCCGCTAAAATCATGATGTCCTTTAAATCCGCAAACGCGACCTCCGGCTCGATCATCCAAAACTCCGCCGCGTGACGGGTGGTGTTGGAATTCTCCGCCCGGAAAGTCGGGCCGAACGTATAAATGTTTTTAAACGCCATGGCATAGGCCTCGCCGTTTAACTGTCCGCTCACCGTCAGGTTGGTAGGTTTCCCGAAAAAGTCCCGGCCATAATCCACACTGCCGTCCCCGGTCCTTGGAATATCGTTTAAATCCATTGTCGTGACCTGGAACATTTCGCCTGCGCCCTCGCAGTCGCTCCCCGTGATCAGGGGCGTATGCACATACACAAAATCCCTTTCCTGGAAAAACCGGTGAATCGCATAAGCGATCAGGGATCTTACCCGGAACACTGCCTGAAACGTGTTCGTCCTCGGCCGCAGATGTGAAATGGTACGCAGATATTCAAAGCTATGGCGCTTCTTTTGCAGCGGGTAATCCGGCGCGGACGCCCCTTCCACCAGTACCTCCTGCGCCTGCATCTCAAAAGGCTGCTTTGCGTCCGGCGTAGCGACAATCGTTCCCGTGACCACCACGGCCGCGCCCACGCCGATCTTTGCAATATCCGCATAATTTTCCAATTGCTCCGCCCCGTAAACCACCTGCAGCGGCTCGAAAAAAGTACCGTCATTGACCACAAGAAACCCGAAATTTTTGGAATCACGGTTGCTTCTTACCCAGCCTCCCACCGTTACCTTTTGATCCATATACCGCTCTTTTTCCCTGAATAATTGCCTTACGTTCGTCAGTTCCATGGTCTCTTTTTAACTCCTTTCCAAAATCGGCTGTAACCGTCCGGCAGCGCCAAACGGTTACCCTTGTTTTACGGTTTATTTCTTTTTTCCCGCGCTTTTGGTTTCCGTTTCGGATTCCGTCCCTGCGCTTTCCTTCGCCGTCTCCGTCTCAGGGGCAGTCCGGGTATCCTCCTTCGTTTCCTCCGTCTCTTCCGCAGAGGCCTGTGTTCCCTCCGCTTCTTCCGCAGAGGCCTGCGTCTCCTCCGTTTCTTCCATATGCTCGGTCTGGGTAATTTTGGCCTTCTCCACTAAAAACGCCGTCACTTTTCCGCTCATTACATATTCCCGGTATCCCTTTACCTCATTTCCCAGCACTTCCTTATAAGCGTCCACCGACTCATAACCATACTGCTCCGCATTTTGGGCCAAAGATTCTTCCATCTCCTCGTCGGAAACGGTTAATCCTTCCTGCTCGGCAATCATCTGCATCATAAGAATCTGTTCCGCCGCCTGGCGTGCGGAATCTTTCATTTCCTCCTCATATTGCTCGGCTTCCTTACCGTAGCCATACAGCATGAAAGTATCCAGATCCATCCCGTACAGCGCCGCCTGGTACGTCATATTGCTGACCAGCCTGTCATAATACCGCTCCACCATCGCTTCCGGCACATTATGAAAAGCCGTATTTTGGTGAACCGCGCCCAAAACGGCCGACTCCTTGTCCATGTCATATTGACGCTGCGCATCTTCCATCATTCCGTCATGGATATACTGCCGGTACTCGCCCACCGTGGCCACGTTTTCAATCGAAAGTCCTGCCACAAAGTCGTCGGAAAGCTGCGCCTGGCTCTCCTCATATATCTTATTGAGCGTCACGGTAAATACCACCGGCGCTCCAGCCAGATCAGGATTGTTCTTATAAGGATCCGGGAATGTCAGATTCAGGTCTTTCGTCTCCCCCGCCTTCATACCGACCACACCGTCCTCAAAGCCGTCGATGAACTGCCCCGCACCGATGGTCAGCATATAATGATCCGCCGTTCCTCCCTCAAAGGCGACGCCGTCCTTTTTTCCGACATAGCTGATATCGGTCACATCGCCCTCTTTGACGGCCCGTCCGGTGATCTCTGTCCGGACCGGATTGTTGGCCAGCACACGCTGGATATAATTCTCTATCTGCTCATCGCTTACATAAGGGGCCTCCAGCGAAACCTCCACGCCGGTATATTCCCCCAGTTCCACATAGTCGCCCGCCTTGAGGTTGTCCAGATAAGATTCGTCCGGATATATTTTCTCCTCCACCGTCTCGGTTTCCTCTTCCCTGCCGCTTTCTTCCGCCGCTGCAGAACTTTCCTGTTCCGGTTGTTTTGCACTGTCGCCGCAGCCGGCCAGCAGCATGGCCGAAAGGGAAAGCACAGTCATTGTCGTTACAAATTTCTTCATAAACTTCTCCTCGTTTCTTTTTTCGGAATATTCCCATCCCCCCACAGGGTTATCCGTGTATGGACGTCCGCCATTTAGTTTACAGTCATAAACTGTATTGTACCACATTTTCCCCCGTCTTACAATACCGGAGAAAGCAGCCTGCACACCTGCTCCTTGAAACGTACCCACAGGGAGCGCCCCTTATACATATCCCTGGTAATCTGCGTACACAGTTTCAGATCCTCCCGGAAAATCTGTTCCATCTTCTGCGCCACATTCTCGTCAAAAATCATGGCGTTTACCTCAAAATTCAGCGAGAAGCTGCGGATATCCATATTCGCAGTCCCGTAACAGCAGGCCTCCCCGTCAATGGATACCCCCTTCGCATGAAGAAAGCCGTTGTTATACGTATAACATTTTGCGCCCGCCATGACCAGTTCCCCGATATAAGACATGGTCGCCCAATACACAAAAGGATGGTCCGGCTTACAGGGAATCATCACATGCACCTCCACACCGGAGCAGGCCGCTACCAGAAGCGCCGCCTGAATGGACTCGTCCGGAATAAAATACGGTGTCTGGATATAAACCGCCTTTTTGGCTTTATGAATCAGCCGAAGGTAATTGTCCCGTATCCCCTGCATGGAAGAATCCGGCCCGCTGGAAATGATCTGCATTTTGGTGTCTCCGCATCTTTGTTCGGGATAAACAATATATTGCGGATTGGTAAACAGATTTTCCTTTGCTGCATAATCCCAGTCCTGAATATAGCGTACCAAAAGGGAAACCACCGCGCTTCCCTCTATACGCAGATGGGTGTCCCTCCAATGCCCGAACTTGGGATCCAGGCCGATATACTCTTTTCCCACATTAAATCCGCCCACATAGCCCACCCGGCCGTCGATAATCGCAATTTTCCTGTGATTACGGTAATTGACACGCAAGTGCAGCCTGCCAAACAATGCCGGAAAAAAAACGGCGATGTGCATCCCCTGTTTTTCCAGGTCTTTCCAGAACTTTTTGGAAGCGCTCCTGCAGCCCATGGCGTCGTAGAGAATGCGCACCTCCACTCCCTGCTGCGCCTTTTCCGCCAACACATCCCGGATTCTTCCAAACAGCACATCGTTTTTGATAATATAATACTGTAAAAATATATAATGCTGCGCGCTGCGGATATCCTCTATGAGCGCGTCGAATTTGTCGTTTCCGTCCGTAAATATCCGTACCGCGTTATCGTCCGTCAACACTGCGTCCGAAGTTTTTAAATTATAAAACACCAGATCCGAATAGCCTTTCAGCTGCGGGTTCTCCCTTTCCATCTTGCGGCTCTGTACGCTGTATTCCTGCTGCCGCACCGCTTCGCCCAGCTGCTCCTCAATCCCCTTGATTTTAAACATTTTCCGCTTGTGGATATCCGTCCCCGCAAGCAGATACATCAAAAAACCAATGCCCGGCAAAGCGTTGATCACAAGCAGCCACGCCCATGCGGATTTTGGCTCTTTACGCTGGAAAAAAACGATGATAATGGAAAAAATGAAGTTCAGCACAAGCATATGCCGGAATATAAAAAACGCCGCCTGCGCGGCCAGCTGCCCGCACAGCATAAATACTTCCACCATCTTGCCCTCCGTACCGCGCCTTTTGCGGCAGCGCGGTGTGAAATCCGCATAGACGGTTTCACATCCGCAATCCCATAACCGCTATCGGTTATACAAACCGGGCGGCTTTTTCAGCCGCCCGTAATTTCACTCCAACTGTTGATTCCGATAATGGTCTTGGCGAACTCAGTATAATTGTCCGCGCCCGGCCCGTCAATATTTTTAAACACATCATATATAAACTTCCGCTGTCCGCCCTGCGTGGAAAGCCCCAGCGCCAGTCCCTGTACAATCTCCTCATGCGCGTCCGTCTGTCGCGACAAAATCAACGCATCAATGTACGGATTGCTCTCCGCCACATAATACGCATAGGCAAAAGCGGCCGCCTGATTGGCCTCCCCTTTCGTGGACGAATAGCCCAATTCACTCAAAATCACCGGCCGCACTTCCCCGTCCGCCGTCAGCATTTCCTCCTGCTGTAAAAAGTCCGTCACCACATGGATATTTTCCATGGTCACAATCGACGTATCCTGCGAATCCAGCACCAGACTCTGAATCTTGCTGGAAGAATTCCAGAAAGTCGTGTTTTCCAGCGGATATGCGTACGGATGATGCGCCAGTCCCCAATCTATATTGCCCTCCGCAGACACAATCCGGTTCATGGTCTGGAGCATATCCCTCACGTCATAATTCTTATTCGCTTTAATGTTGCGGTCCCACTGCTGGTCCATGGACACATAAATCCGGGCATTGGCATTCATGCTCTTGATACTGTTATAAAAAACCCGCACCGCATTGGCATATTCCCGCGTGTAAGTCTCCAAATCCACCTGCTGCATGTAATTCCAATCCGTGCGGACGTTTACTTCATTGCCCACAATCCAGTTCATCACCGTCCCGTGCTCAGTGTCCCGGTAACGCTGTGCCAAAAACGCCCCCACGGCGGCCATCGTCTCGATACCGTTTTCTTCCGCCGTATTAAAGGCATAATAATGTGCGGAACCGTTCCGGGAAAGCGGGTGAATAAGCTGGGGCTGCGCACTGCTCTTATTGTTGAGCAAAATGGCAGTTATGGTAATCCCCTTCCCCGTCAGAATCCGGAACACATGGTCATATTCCGCAATCCGCTGACCGTTAAACGCGTAGGTCTTTCCGTTATAAGAGTAATAAATCGTGGGAAAATAGCCGTTGGTCGTCTCCCCCAGTATATTGGAAATAGGAATATTATAAGCGGCATGCTTGATTCCCAGATCGTCCAGTTCCCCTCCGGTAAGCTTCAGCGGATCCACCAAAATCCCCTTAATGGAATTGCTTGTGGGAAAAGCGGCCGTATAAGCGGCCAGCGCCTCCGGGTTCGTAATATATTCCGGTCCGCACAGCGGCACATATTCCCCGTCCAGTTTCACCGCCACCACAAATTTGGAATACAGCCGGGAATCCGCCCGGTTCTCATGCACATCCGCGCGCAGCGTAAACGATTTATCTTTTTCAACGGAAGCAATAAAATCCCCGTCCCCCTGAAACACCGTGTCATACATGTTCATTTCAAACAGATAGAAGCGATCGTCGTCGCTGGCCGGCTTTTCCTCCACGTATGCTTTGAGTGCAAAACTGCCGCCTCCTGGCTCAATTTCACAGGATTCCACTTTTACATAGTTTTCCCGGTTCTCCTGTGTCAATTCCACCAATACTTCCGGCTCCGTCTCGTTGTGTGTCTCCGATTCCGTCTCAGCCTCCGGCTCCGTCCCGGTTTCCTCTGCGTCCGCAAGTTCCGCGCCGGCGCCGCTTTGCGTTTCCAAAACCGCCGCCGGTTCCGCCTGCGCGACCCCGCTTTCCCCGTCGGCTAAGGTCAGCGCCCAAAACAAACCGCCCCCCGCCAGCCCCAGGGAAAGCGCTGCGGCGACCGCCACGATAATCGTCATCTGCCGGGTGTTAAGCCGTTTCAGCCTGCGGCCCGCTTTTCCCGCCCCGCTCTTTCTGCCCTTTTGCCTTCTCTTAACCTGTTTCAAAACTTTCCCCCGTTACACGCTGCATCGCACCGCCCCACATAAAAGGCGGCCCGCTCCATCCCCTTTTCCTACCCCCCTATTATAGCATCCCTGGAAAGCAAATGGCAATGCGTATTATGTAATGAAATTGTAACAATTTGCGGCACATATTTCCGGCAAATTGACCTCCGTTCCGGGCGTCTGCTGCATCAGCCAAAACGTGCCCGCAGTCTTTCCCGGTTCTTTTACGCAATGGGCAAAACGCGGAAGCCCTCTCTGCAAAGTCGCTATTTTACAATAAGTCACTCCATTTTCCATTGTTTTTCCAACGGCTTTTCTTTATAGTAAAGTTAAGTTACTTTTTGTACATTTTTATTCAATTTATGATGGAGGTTCCCATGGATAAAACCACTCTTTACCTGACAGACCGCTGCCGCTTTCACCTGGGCAGTGTCCCCGACGCATGGCAGTCCTGGTTCGACGATTCCGCCTGGGAGGAAGTGACCCTTCCCCATGACTGGTCCGTAACCCTTCCCTTCTCGCGGGAATATTCCAGCGGCACCGGTTATCTTGCCGGGGGAATCGGCTGGTACCGGATCCGCATTTCGCCCGACGAGGCCTGGAAAGGCAAACGGATTTCCCTCGTTTTCGACGGTGTGTACAAAAACAGCCGCGTCTGGTGCAACAGCTGCTATCTGGGGCAGCGGCCAAACGGCTATATTTCTTTTTCCTATGACATCACCGACCGGTTTTGCTTCGACCGCGACAACGTCGTCGCCGTCAGCGTTGACCACAGGGATCTCTCCGATTCCCGCTGGTTTACCGGTTCCGGTATCACCCGGCAGGTACGCCTTGTCGTAGAGGAAGCGGTACATCCGGTTTACAACGGCATTTTCTTTACCACCCCTGCCGTCGCCAAAGAAACCGCGCAAGCGTCCGTGAGCAGCGAAATTGTCAATGCCACCGGACAAAAAGCCTATGTCACGGTCACGAACACCCTGTTGGATCCGCAAGGCCTGGAGGCGGCTTCCCAATGTGCGGACACTGTCCTGGAAGCTTACGCTGCAGGAACGGTATCCACCTCTTTTCCAATCTCCTCGCCCGCCCTGTGGGCCCCCGGCCATCCTGCCCTTTACACCCTGCAGACCTCGCTTTCCTACAGGCTTTCGGACTCCGCCGATACGGTAACTTCCCTTGCGGATGTCCAAAAGGTGGGAATCCGCAGTTTCTCCTTCGACCCGGACACAGGCTTTTTCTTAAACGGGGAAGCCATGACCTTCAAGGGCGTATGCGTACACCACGACGCGGGCTGCCTTGGCGGCGCCGTCTATCCTGCGGTGTGGAGGCGCCGCCTGACCAAACTAAAAGCCATGGGCTGCAATGCCATCCGTATGAGCCATAATCCCCACATGCCGCAGCTGTACGACCTTTGCGACGAACTGGGTTTTCTGGTCATGGACGAAGCTTTCGACGAGTGGGAAGGCCCCAAAAACAAATGGTGGCAGGGACATAACGTGTACCCGCCCCGCCATCAGGGCTACTATCTGGATTTCCCCCAATGGCATGAACGGGATCTGACCGACCTCATCCGCCGGGACCGCAACCATCCCAGCGTGATTCTGTGGAGCATCGGCAATGAAATCGACTACCCCAACGACCCTTACTGCCACCCCTCTTTTGCAAGCATGACGGGAAACAACGACGCCAACAAGCCCGCGCAGGAACGCCAATACAATCCGGAACGCCCCAATGCCGAACGTCTTGCGCCCCTTGCGGCACAGCTGTGCGCAATCGCCAAAAAAGCCGACCCGTCCCGTCCCGTAACCCTCGCGGCCGCTTTTCCGGAACTCTCCGCCAAAATCGGCTTCCTGGACGCGCTGGATGTGGCCGGTTATAATTATAAGGAACACCTGTACCAGGAGAGCCATGCCGCCTTCCCCCATAAACCGTTTTTGGGCAGTGAAAACGGCCACAGCCTTTCGGCCTGGAAGGCCGTCACCGATAACCCCTATATTTCCGGACAGTTTCTTTGGACCGGCATCGACTACCTGGGCGAAGCGCACGGCTGGCCCGTCCACGGTTCCGGCGCGGGCCTTTTGACGCTGGCAGGCTTTGAAAAGCCCGGCTATTACCGCCGCCAAAGTTTCTGGTCCGATGTGCCCATGCTTCATCTTGTCACCGCATCCGCAGACCGGGAGCAAGGGGAATTCACTCCCGTATCCGAACGCTGGAATTATCCCCTCGGCTCCGACGTGGCGGTAAAATGTTATACCAACCTGCCCCGTGCGGAATTTTTCCTAAACGGTCAAAGCCTGGGGATCCATGAAAAAGCCGCTGACAGCGACTGTATCCGCCTCACGGTTCCCTTCGCCCCCGGTACGCTGCAGGCACGGGCCGCTGCAGACGGAAAGGAAATTACGGACAGCCTGTCCACCACCGGATGCGCCTGCCAGATACGGCTTGCCTGCATTGCCGACCCACAGGCAGGACAGCCCTTCCAGATCGAAGCGACTTTACAGGACAGTCTGGGAAACCGCGTTGTGGACGACAGCACCCGCCTGTTTGTCCGGGTGGAAAACGGACGGCTGCTGGGACTGGAAAACGGCGATCTGGCGGATGTCACCGATTATCGCGCGCCGTACCGCAGGGCCTGGCGCGGACAGCTCTTGATTTATGTTGCAGCCTGCCGGGAAGGGGAATCTCCCGTGGTGACGGTATCCGGCGAAGGCGTCGCCACGGCATCCGTCATCCTGGCGTAGCCCGGCTGGGAAGTCATTTTTTCATATTGGGCGGGCGACACACCCGTGTACTTTTTAAACACCTTGCTGAAATAGCTTTCGTCCTGAAAACCCACCCGATATCCGATCGCAGTGATTTTCATGGAAGTGGTTCCCAAAAGTTCCCTGGCATGGTGTACCCGGGTCTCATTGAGATATACAAAGATGGTTTTCCCGATGGTACGTTTGAATACACGGTTTAAATAGTCAAAATTGCAGGAAAGCTTCTCCTCTATCAGCGCGCTGGTAATGGACTCGCCGTAATGAACGTTGAGATAGCGGAGAAGCTCCTGCACTTTCCGATAGGAATCCGGAATTTCCAGAACCTTCTCCAGCGCATGCACCGATACGGCCTCCCGCGCAATCTCCACCAAGGCCTCCATAAACCTGCAGGCACAGGAAACCTTATAGTTTTCCATCTGATTTTGGTTTTGTTCCATCGCGTTTTCCAAAAGGGAAACAATCTTTACATAGCTTTTTTGGGTGCGCAGCTGCAGCATTTTGGGAAAACGCAGCCAGGAATCCTGATACCGTTTGTAAGAGCCGCTGCTTTCCTGCAGGCTCTCGCTGCGCAGCTGCATGCCCAGCCGCCCAAAATCCCCATCCTCGCTGTGGCGGTAAATTTGCGGATGGCGGAAATGAATATAATAATACTCACAGTCGGACGCACGGATACCCTGATGGACAAAATCCGGATCCAAAAGAATCACGTCCCCTTCGGACAACGTATATGCCTGTCCGTTTTCCTCCAGATACAGGGTTCCTTTCCGCATTACATAGAGGATATATTCGTCCGGTTTTCTTTTCTTATGAACATAGGGCGGTTCCAAAACCGCCCTATCCACAAGCCGCACCTGCGGCAATCTGTTTCCGTTAATCTCATAATACATATTTACAGCCTTTTCCGGCCTTCGGTCAGCCCAAATCCGGCTCGTCACACAGCGTAATCCTGCCGGGTGCTTTTCCTTCCGTCTCAAAAATCAGGATGGTATTGGTTCCCTTACAAAGAAGCGGCGCCGGAATATATAACCGTCTCTGCGGCCCGATCTCCCAAAACCTTCCCAGGTTAAAACCGTTGAGCAAAACGCAGCCTTTTCCCCAGCCGGAAAAGTCCAAAAAAGTATCCCCTGCCTCGTCTGCTTCAAAGGTAAATTCATAGAATCCCGGTTCCTTTTCCCCCAAGGGCTTGGAAAAATCCAGTCCGCTCACATCTTCCATCGGTAAACAGTAGGTTTTCCAGTAATAATGCTGATGACCGTTGAGGGTCACGCAATGGTCAATGCCCTTGCGCTGATTAGAAAGCATCGGTCCGAAATTCACCCGGCCCATATTCTCCATCAGAATGGACAGCTTTTCCCCTGCGGGAACCGGACTTCCAAACGTATGCTCCTCCAAAAGTTCCCTGTCGTATAAAGTCAAAACCGGTTTTTCATCCACATAAATATTGGCCCTGTCGTTCGCGCCATAGAGCCGGATTTTCTCCAGGTCCCCTTCTTTTTGCAGAAAACTCTCATAAAGGATATAGCCGTATCCCTGTCCGAGCTTTTCCATAGACCGGGGCGTAACGCTCTCCACAGGCTTCGCAAGATTGTCCAGATTGCCAAAAAGCCCTGTGCTGCGTTTTACCTGCAGCGTTCCGTATGCTTTGCGGCAAATCCTTGTGTGAAACTCCGCTTCCGGAATCTTAGCATATTTGGCAATCACTTTCCGGAACGCTTCGTATTTGGGCGTAACCCGGCCGTCCTCGGTCAACAGCGCGTCATAATCATACGAGGTCACGTCCGGCGTCAGCACATCATAATAATTGGAACCGTTGGTGAATCCGAAATTGGTTCCGCCGATAAACATGTAAATATTGACATGCCCCTCCGAAAGGATTTCATCCAAATCCTTCACATGCTCTTCCAAGTCCCCGGTCTGGTGACAGGAAACTCCCCAGTTATCAAACCAGCCGACCCAAAACTCCATGCACATCAACGGTCTATCACCAATCTTTTGCCGCATCACCGAAAATTGTTCTTTCCCTTTGGAACCGAAATTTCCGGTCTGCAAAACGCCGTCGATCTTTCCGCATGCAAATGCATCCCCCCAAGGGCCGTCCGAAGTCACCAGCGGGACGCTGCAGCCGCAGTCGATCATCAATTGCTTTAAAAACGCCAGATAAGCGCTGTCATCCCCGTAATACCCATATTCGTTTTCCACCTGCATAAAGATCACAGGGCCTCCTTGGGTAATTTGCAGGGGCGCAAGCACTTCAAACAGCTTTTCGTAGTATTCCCGCACATGACGCAAGTACGGCTCATACATACAACGCAGCTGCATGCCCTCTTCCTTAAGCAGCCACCAGGGCAGTCCGCCAAACTCCCACTCGGCGCAGATATAGGGTGACGGGCGCAAAATCACCCACAGTCCCAGTTCCTGTGCCGTCCTCACAAAGCGGGCCACATCCAGCATGCCGGAAAAATCAAAAACGCCTTTCTCTTTCTCATGAAGGTTCCATGGGATATAGGTCTCCACCGTATTACACCCCAGCGCCCTGAGTTTTTCCAGCCGGTCTTGCCAATACTCCGGCACAATCCTGAAATAATGTACGCCGCCGGAAATAATCTTTATTTTTTCTCCGTCCAGATAGAAATCGTCTTTGATTTCGAACCGATCGCCCATCGCACCTTTCCCCGCTCTTCCTGCCTGCTTTTGCGCAGACCGCCCTTATTTTATTTGTTAAAAATTCCCTTTTTCTTTTTCCTGGGGGCTTCTTCGCTCCCGTCCAAATGCTCCGCCGCCCGCAGGCTGTTACCGCTTGCCTCGTCAAATTTGCGCAGCAGTTCCTTGGCCTCAAAAGAAAGGCGCTCCGGCGTCTGTACTACCAACGTCACATAGTGGTCGCCGCGTACATCCCGGTTCCGCAGGGAAGGAACTCCCTTACCCTTGAGGCGTACCCTTGTATCGGTTTGCGTACCTGCCTTTACATCATAGATCACCTTACCGTCCACCGTATC
>DERU01000278.1 GCA_002361095.1 Lachnospiraceae bacterium UBA3332 | reverse complement strand
AACTGTCACATATGGTTTTTCAACCTACCTTCTCCCTGCTTCCGAAACGTATCGGTGCAGCGTCCTGCGCACTGCCCCGGCTCCCGCGTAAAGCTCTTCCGCCATGGCCTGCGCGCGCGCACCCAAACCATCGGCATACAAATCCACGCCGAACACGTCCCTGCGCATAAACAGTTTCTGCAGACAGGAAAAATCCTGCTTTTCCTGCGTCACCGAAAGCGGCGCGACAATTTGACGCAGTTCCTCCAAAAGGGGATCCGGGGAGGGGCTAAAGCTTTGGCCCGCGTCGTCGGTTCCTTTCAGATAGCGGGCATATCCCGCCAGTACCAGCGGAACCAGCACAAGGGTATCCGTGGACAATCCCCGCTCCCGGTAGGCCCGGATGGTCTCCCCAAAGCGGATGGGCAGCTTCTGGCTGGTGTCCGTGGCAATGCGCTGGGGCGCGTCCGGCATAAACGGGTTGGGCAGGCGGCGGTTTAAAACGGCGGAAAGGAATGCGTCCGGTCTTAAAACACCCGGATCCACCACCACCGGCATCGCCTCGTCATACCCCAGTTTTGTGACCAGTTCCCGGATATCCGGATCCTGCATTTCGGCATAAATCCGATCGTATCCCAGCAGACAGCCAAACAGGGACATCGCCGTGTGCAGCGGATTCAGGCAGGTGCAGACTTTCATCTTTTCCACCTTATCCACCGTTTCCCGGTCCGCATAGAGCGCCCCGCCCTCTTCCAGGGGCGGGCGTCCGTTGACATAGGCATCCTCCATCACCAAATATTCCGTCTCCTCCGCGTTGACAAAAGGAGCCGTATAAGTCTGTCTGCCTGTAACAATGATACCGGTGTCCAAAAAACCGTCCTTATCCAAAATTTCCCGCACCTTTTCATCCGGACGGGGCGTGATTTTATCAATCATGCTCCAGGGGAAGCTGACCTTATCCGGATCCTGTACATAGGCCAAAAATCCTTCCGAAACCAGTCCCGCCTTTTCCCACGCTAAAGCGTAGGACCAAACGGCCTCCCGGACTTTATCCCCGTTGTGGGAACAGTTATCCATGCTCTGCAGCGTCAGCGGCCAGCCGCCCGCCCGATACCGTTCATACAAAAGCAGCGTCAGCTTTCCCATCATAAACACCGGGGAAAGCCCCCGCTCCAAATCCGTTTCCGAAACCGCATACCCTTTCTCCGTGATGGTCAAAGAAACCATCTGTAGGCCGGGGTTTTGAAAAATGGTTTGCAGACGTTTCCAATCGTCGGCAAACTGCGGATCCGCCTTGAGACTCTCCGTAACGGAAGCAATCACTTTTTTTTGTACGGTTCCGTCGGATTTTAAACAGACCAGCAGGCTTTTGTTGTCGTAAGGCGCATAAACCCTGTCTATAATTTCATAATCAAATCCTTCCGCCACAATCACACCCCGGTCATATGCCCCTTTATCCAGCACCCGCTGCAAAAGGGCCGCCGGAAACGCCCTGAAAATATTTCCCGCCCCAAAATGCACCCATATCGGATGCTCGTGCGTTTTTTTGCGCACTGTCCCTATGTCAAATTCCGGCATCTCATAGCCTTTTTTTCCCCATTCCGTATCCGTTCCCGTTTGTATCTGCGCCAGTTTCATGCCCCTGCACTCCTCTTCCAAAATCCATATAACAGCCTTCAGCCTTCCAATTTGTCCAGCATATCCCAGATCCCCCAAAGATACATGATCCCCAGGGCCCGGTCATACAGCCCATAGCCGGGACGGACGTTTCCCGGCCCTTCCCCCCAAAGGTGTCTGCCGTGGTCGGGACGGATATATCCCGTAAAGCCGCCGTCATGAAACGCCTTGACAATCTCCAAAATGCCTGTGTCGCCGTCGCAGTCCCGGTGACTGGCCTCCGAGAAATCCCCGTTGGGAAAATGCTTCACGTTGCGGATATGCGCAAAAGCAATGCGGCCGCAATGTTTGCGCACGATATCCGCCACATTATTTTGGGGATTGGCCCCAAGACTGCCCGTACATAAGGTCAGGCAGTTGTACGGATCGTCCACCATGGACAGAAAGCGGTCTATGGATTTTGCATCCACCAAAAGACGGGGCAGCCCGAAAATATCCCACGGCGGATCGTCCATATGGATGGCCATCCGGATATCGCATTCATGACAGACCGGCATCAGCCTTTCCAGAAAATACCGCAGGTTTTCCCACAAATCCTCCTTGGTGACCGTACGGTACTGCGCAAACAACTCGTCCAGCCTGGCCATACGTTCCGGTTCCCAGCCCGGAAACGTCATACCGTTTAAGTTATGCAGGATATAATCCGCCATCTCCTTGGGATCGTCATGGATTTTTTCCGCCTCGTAATACAGCGCCGTGGAGCCGTCCCCCACCGGATGGAACAAATCGGTGCGCGTCCAGTCGAAAACCGGCATAAAATTGTAGCAGATCACTTTGACGCCAAACCGGGACAGGTTCCGAATGGTTTGGATATAATTTTCGATATAGCCGTCCCGGGAGGGCTTTCCCGTCTTAATGTCGTCATGAACGTTGACGGATTCCACTACCTCCATATGGAACCCGTAAGGCTCCAGCTGCTTTTGTACCTTTGCAATCTCTTCCGGTTCCCAGACCTCCCCGGGCATTTTATCATGAAGCGCCCAGACAATCCCCGTCACGCCCGGGATCTGCCGGATATCCGAAAGCGCGATACGGTCGTTTCCCTCGCCGTACCAGCGAAAACACATTTGCATTCCCATTCATTTCCTCCTTTCCTGCCGTCAGCCGCCGTCTCCGATACCGGTCCGCAAACCCTGTCCGCAGACAGGCCCCGGCGCGCTGTCCGCAAAAATTACCGGTAATTCCCCAGGGTAATCCTTTCGTTTTCAAAATTTTCCACGGAAGCCGTCTTTTTATAAAAATGCACCGCATGCTCCAAAATCCCCGCAAAGCGATAATATTCGTCGTCCTTTTGGAGGGGAAGGCGCACGGACTGTTTCAGGCATCCGGCTTTATAAATGGCGGAAATCAGTTCCACCGTTTTGCGGCCGTCCACCCCCGTGATGAGGGGACGCTTTTTTTGTTCCAGCGCAGTCAGCACATCGTCGATCTCCCCGGTATGCCCTTCGTAGCGCAAATCGGGAAGGGACGCATAAAACGCTTCGATCTTCTCTGTCAGTTCCCTGTTACCGCCCTCCCTGGGAAAGCCGTTGCTTTGGCTGACTTCCGCCCTGACCTGCCAGGGAACCGATATTTTGGCGTCCGCACACTGCAGGACAATCCCCTGTTCTTCCCCGTGGTGCACCACCGAACTGGTCACCTGCGCCACGCTGCCGTCCCCGTAACGCATACAGGCAAGGGACAAATCCTCCACCTCGGAGTTGTCATGCATCACATTGGTTAAAATCGCCATGACCTCCTCCGGCAGTTTTCCCTCGATCCAGTTGAGCATGTCGATATGGTGTACCGCATGGTTTAAGGTAGGGCCGCCCCCTTCCTTTTCCCAGGTTCCCCTCCACCAAAGGTCATAATAGCAGTGTCCCCTCCACCAGAGGGAATCCACTCCCGCCATGCAGATTTTGCCCGTCAGACCGCTGTCCGCTACTTTTTTCAACTTCCAGACAGCATTTCGGAAACGGTTCTGCGCAATGCAGGCCATGACCACATGATTTCTTTCTTCGGCCTCCAGCATGGCGTCGCACTCTTCCAGACAGGTGGCCATCGGCTTTTCCACCAACGTATTGCAGCCCCGGTTCATGGCGTCGATGGCAATCTGCGCATGCACATAGGGCGGCGTGCATACATGCACCAGATCAATGGGGATTCCCGACTCCAGCATTTTGCCGTGGCTGTCAAAAACCGCACAGTCCAAATGAAATTCCTCCCGGAAAGCCTTCGCCTTCTCCTCGTAAATATCACAGAGCGCCACCACCCTGCACCTTTCGGGAAACGTTAACAGCCCCTCCATATGCGCATGCGCAATTCCCCCTGTGCCGACTATTGCCACACGAATCATTTTTCACTCCATTTCCGCGCTGCTTTATTGCGCAAAGCCATACATGGCTTACGGGTTTGTGCCAGGCAGCGCGCAGACACAAACCTCGCGATTGAAAATTTTGATTCCCAATCTTTCCACCCCTTTATTTGATCCTTTCTGCCTGCAGCTGCGCGCGCACGCAAAGTTCCGCCGCCTTGAAAGCGTGTTCCTGTGTCATGGCGTTTTCCGTGCGGTGGATGCAGTCTAAAATCAGCTGCCCAAAATAGGGATACCCGACTTTTCCCGTCACCTCAAAATGCTGTTCCCCGTCCTGGTTCACCAAAAAAACATGGTTGGATGTTTTGTCCATCATCCCCACATTCACATATTTGCGCAGTTCGATGTACCCTTTCGTTCCGAGGATAAAAGTCCGTCCGTCCCCCCAGGTGGAAAGCCCGTCGGGCGTAAACCAGTCCACCCTGAAATGCTGGGTCGCGCCGTTGTCCCCTACCAGCACCGCGTCGCCGAAATCCTCCAGTTCCGGATAATCCGGATGACCGTAATTGCCCACCTCACTGTATTTTACCACCGCGTCCTTTACGCCGCAGTAGAATAAAAACTGCTCGATCTGGTGGCTTCCGATGTCGCAGAGAATCCCGCCGTACTGCTCCTTTTTATAAAACCAGTCCGGACGTCCTTTGGGATCGCCGATCCGGTGGGGACCAAACCCGTCGATGTGAATCGGCGTGCCAATCGCGCCCTGCTCAATCAGCTGTCCCGCAAAAACCGCCGCCTCCACGTGCAGCCGCTCGCTGTAATAGACCATGTATTTCCTGCCCGTCTGCCGCACCGTCTCTTTGGCCGCCTCCAGCTGTTCAAGCGACGTCAGCGGCGCTTTGTCCGTAAAATAATCCTTCCCCGCCTGCATCACCCGGATTCCCAGCGCACACCGTAAATTGGTCACCGCCGCCGAACAGACCAGCTTCACTTCCGGATCGTTCAAAATCTCCGCCTCGCTGTCCGCCGCTTTTACACCCGGAAACTCTTTTACAAAATGCTCCACCTTTTTGGCATCCGCATCGTACACCCACTTCAACGTAGCCCCCGCTTCCACCAGACCGTTGCACATACCGTATACGTGCCCATGATCCAGCGCGATCGCCGCAATGACAAATTCCCCCGGTTTCACCACCGGAGCCGGTTTCCCTTTGGGTGCATAATTCATTCCGTCTCTGTTATCCGCCATCTTTCCCTCCGAAAAAAATATGATGTACTGTTACGTTTTCTTTCATTCTACACCACTGTTGACAATTTTTCTCATCCTTTATTGGCAAATACATTGCGTATCTTGACTTTCCGCACTATAATGGACAAAAACGGCAGCCGCAAAAAGCCGCGCAGGCACAAACCTGGCCCGGGCACAGAGCCGCGCAGAAACGGAGAAAAATATGGTAGACGAGATTATCAACGCTTTTTACGACAGGGAATATCATTACGGCTTCGATTACGTGTACACTATAGATTACACGCCCCTCAACAATGAAGAATTCCGGCTCCATAACCATGACGACTGTTATGAAATCGTCCTCTTTCTGACAGGCAACGCGGAATTTCACATTGAGGGAAATATTTACCGTTCCCACCCCCATGATATCTATATCGCCCGTCCCCTGGAAATGCACCACAACTACTTTCTTTCCTCCGAAAAATATTCCCGCGTGGTCATCCACATCCCGCTGGCGTTCTTTAAGGACAACGGCTGTGAAGAGTTGGAAGCAGTATTTTTAAACCGGTCGTTGGGAAAAGACTGCCAGATCCCGGCAGGAATCGTGGACCGGGAAATGTACCGGCTGATCATGAAAATCAACCGTTACCTGAAGGACGGCGCATATAAAATTGCCAAATGCGTCCTGCTGGAATTTCTGTATCTGCTCAACCAGGTGCGGGAACCGCTGACCGCCCCCGTGGCGGCAGATGAGCAGATTAACAATATCCTGCTCTATATCAACGAAAACCTGACTGCAGAACTGACCCTGGACCGGCTGTCCGCAGAATTTTTTATCAATAAGTACCACATGTGCCGCGTTTTCAAAAAAGTGACCGGCCACACCATCAACCGTTACATCAATTATAAAAGGCTGCTGCTGGCGCGGGAACTGCACGGCAGGGGACAGACGCTTTTGGAAGCCAGCGGCAACGCCGGTTTCAACAGCTATGCCCACTTTTACCGTATGTATAAGAAAACCTTCGCAAGCAGCCCTGCCCAATATGCGCAGCCGTCCGCCGCCGCTTCCGCCCGGTCCGC
>DERU01000187.1:5623-6220 GCA_002361095.1 Lachnospiraceae bacterium UBA3332 | reverse complement strand
CGCATATGGTTTTTCAACCTATCTCTTCCTGTACAAAATTGACTACGCTGGTACGCGCCGTTTCAGGCGCGTCAATCCGCATGAAAGATGGCGCTTGGCACGGGAATCCGTTTTACAGGCAGGCCGTGCCTTTTGGGTCTGCGAAATGGATTTCCGTGGGAATTTGGGGACAATACTTGACATAAAAGTCAGGAATTTCCTATAATATAATAACAGAGACACAAATTACCGGTTGAAAAATGACTGACAGGACGTTTTTCAACCTATTCTTAATATCATAGCATAGAAAAAGGCGCGAAAGCTCACATTGGCGTGAAATGTAGCTGAAACTGCGTAAATGGTAAACGGACTGAAAAAAATATGAAAATACAGGAAAAAATTACAGTGGCATTTGCGGTGCTGTTTGTTATATCGGGTGTTTTGGAAAATTTCACGGTCAGGGCAGACGGCATCCAAAGCACGGGAATGGAAGCTAAAACAGAGACATTTACAGAGACATTTACAGAGACCATAGCGGAAACACAATCGTTTGCGGAAACAGAGACGGAAACGGAACCCGGGACATATGAGGAGACCGCAGCGGAAACGGAACCCGGA
>DERU01000187.1:0-5309 GCA_002361095.1 Lachnospiraceae bacterium UBA3332 | reverse complement strand
ACCGCAGCGGAAACGGAACCCGGAACGTATGAGGGAACCGCAGCGGAAACGGAACCCGGAACGTATGAGGAGACTGTAGCGGAAACGGAACCTGGGACGCATGTAGAAACTGTGACGGAAACAGAAACCGGAACAGAAGCGGAGGCACGGATACAGCCGGCAATACCAAAGATTTTGGATGAACCACAGATATTTGAGGCTTGGTTGGAATATTCCCCACAGGGGTGGATGGTGAAGGGTTCTTTAAAAGAGTTGGCATCCGACACCGTTCTTATTCAGCCGATGTGCGCGACGGACGGTGAAACATTCCATGACTGTGGCCGGGAATTGGATTTACAGCTGCTTACTTTGGGGGATGGCAGACTGGAACTGCAAAATAAGAGATGCCTTTATGACAATGAGGAACCTCTTAAGAGTTACCTGGCCAAGAAATTAAACCGTTTTTATATAAAGCTGCGTGTCGTCAGATCCTGTGGTATTGTTTATGAAACACAGGCGGCAGTCATTGACCGGGGAGAACCGCAGCCCTTACCGGAAAAATTGCGTGTGACGGCCAGGTTTGCGGACGGCATGTTTGTCCGTGAAGGCAGGCCGCCCAATATCCGGTATTATGGAAGATACCAGCTGACGGTAAGCGAGGATGCCGGCAAAGAGGAAATATACGCACTTCTGCCGGATACGCTGCCGGTGGAAGTCCATCTTTTGGAAGAACTGGACGACATAGGGAATGATACCCTGGAATGCCGGGTTCAATGGAAGCCTTTCGACTTACCGCCGCTTACGGCAGGCGAAAGTGTGACCGTCACGGATGCGGCAGAGAGCCTTGTAATACCTGCCGGTACCGTTTTACATACGCAGACCGGCATATACCGGATGGATGAACCGGCGGATATGGCCGGACAAAATATTTCGGACGAAGTCCGCCTTGTTTTCAACGTCGTTGCGAAAGACGCGCCGCTTACGGGGGTATTGTCGGAGGAAAACCATGGACTGGAAATGGCGTTTTGCTTAAAACCCACAGGAGCCAAATCAATCCGCGCGTTTACCTGTACGGAAGACGGGGAAGAGTGGACGGAACTTCCCGGGCTTTCATTGACCAATATAGTCGATGCATGGCCGCTCACTGCAGGCAGCGGCTATGCGGTTGTATTGGGAAAAGACCAGGAGCCGTACCGGTCTTACCGGAAAGCACAGGAGGCAGGAGAAGAGCCGGAACCCTTTTTTGTGGGATTTAAAGTCGAAGGCGGTGTATATGACGGCAAACAGCTTGTCCTTGCGTGGCCGGATACCTATGATTTGCCGCCGCATCTGCCGCAGATGGGGGGTTCCGGGGGAAACCAGGGCAACGCAGGTTCGGATGACAGGGGAGACGGTACAGAGGGAGGACAGCGCCCGGTTTTGCCAAAGAATGCATCCATTCCGGAATTTTGTGAAGCATCGGAAGGAAAAATGGCAGATAATCCGGTTTCGGATTCGTCAGGTAATGCCGCAGATGAACAAACGGTTTTGGGGATACCGCAAGAGACGGCGGAAAATATGTCTTCCGCCGCAAAAACAGCCGGGAAAGACGAACCTGATGAAAACGGAATATCGGAAAATATGGTTTATGCAAATGGGGATGTGAAATTGCAGGGACGGTCTGGGAATCCTGCGGCAAAGAATACTGCTGCAGAATTTGAAAGCGAGGGCGAAGCGAGGGAGGGGATGCCAGACGGCGCCCCCGGCCGGTTAACCGCAGCGGTTACAATATCTTCCGGAAATGCGCAAGAACGTGTACGCACGCCTTTGCGGAAAGAATCCGTACGCGCGGGCAAAAGTACAGGGAACAGGGCGTTATTTTTCGTAACCGCAGGTGCGGCCGCCGTCTTGACAGGGGTGGGAATGGCCGCTGTCCGCAGTGTGGCAATTCGGAAAATCAGCCGTGCGCTGCGCAGGATTTTTGGTCGAAAATAGACGGCTTCGCGCTGTTTTGATGTCGATACAGTACAATTTTCGGTCGATTCATGTCAATACACCCTTTTTCCCGGGTGGCTGCGGTATAGTACCTACAGTTACAGTGAGATTCGTATACATTCGGCTCTCCCTGGACTTGCACGAAATAAATGTTACATAAAGAAGGGAGCTTTGGGTATGGGACTTATTAAGGCGGCAAAAGGGGCTTTGGGAGGGACATTGTCAGACCAGTGGAAAGAATTTTTCTACTGCGAAGCAATGGATAAGGATGTGATGGTTACAAAAGGCAAAAAGCGCACCGGTTCACGTTCTTCCAACACAAAGGGAAGCGATAATATTATCTCCAACGGCAGCGTGATTGCGGTAGCGGATGGGCAGTGTATGATGATTGTGGAGCAGGGGCAGATCGTTGAGGTATGTGCGGAAACCGGAGAATTTCAGTATGATACCTCCACGGAACCCAGTATTTTTACGGGCAGTCTCGGGAAGGGGATAAAAGATACTTTTAAAACGATAGGCAAGCGCTTTACCTTTGGCGGCGACACGGGTAAGGATCAGAGGGTTTATTATTTCAATACCAAGGAATTGATCGACAATAAATTCGGAACGCCCAATCCGATTCCGTTCCGGGTAGTGGATTCCAGAATCGGACTGGATGTGGACGTTTCCGTCCGCTGTTCCGGCGTATATTCCTACAAAATTGCGGATCCCTTGTTGTTTTATGCAAATGTCTGCGGCAATGTGGAGCAGGAATATACCAGGGAGGAACTGGACAGCCAGCTGAAAGCGGAATTTATCAGCGCGCTGCAGCCGGCGTTTGCAAAACTTTCTGATTTGGAACTTCGTCCGAACCAGATTATCTCCCACAACACGGAACTGGAGGAGGCAATGAATACTGCGCTTTCCAAAAAGTGGGGGGAACTGCGGGGACTGAAAGTAGTCAGTATTGCGCTCGGTTCCGTAACGCTGCCCGGGGAAGATGCGGAGATGATTAAACAGCTGCAGCGCACGGCGGCTTTACAAAATCCCAATATGGCAGGCGCTACCCTGGTCGGCGCACAGGCGGATGCCATGAAAGCGGCCGCATCCAATCCGGCAGGCGCCATGACAGGCTTTATGGGGATGGGAATGGCAATGAACGCGGGCGGTATGAATGCGCAAAACCTTTTCGCAATGGGACAACAGCAGCAGGCGCAACAGGCACAGCCGCAGGCGGCACAGGCAGGCGGATGGACCTGTTCCTGCGGTTCGGTGAACACAGGCCGGTTCTGTCCTAATTGCGGCGCAAAGAAACCGGAAGGAGGAATCTGATGGCGGCATTACAGGAATATAAATGTCCATGCTGCGGAGGTGCGATTACTTTTGACAGCACGATCAAAAAAATGAAGTGTCCTTACTGTGACACGGAATTTGAGATGGAAACACTGGCAGGCTATGACAGTGAATTAAAAAGCGAGCAGGCCGATAACATGAAGTGGGAGACGGATAAAGGAGACGCATGGCAGGAAGGGGAGACCGACGGGCTCTGTTCCTATGTCTGCAACTCCTGCGGCGGTGAAATCGTGGGGGATGAAAACACGGCCGCCACGTCATGTCCTTTCTGCGGGAATCCGGTGGTCATGATGGACCGGTTCTCCGGATCCTTAAGACCGGACTGTGTGATTCCGTTCCAGCTGGATAAAAAGGCCGCAAAAGAGGCGCTCCAAAAACACTATATGGGCAAACGCCTGCTTCCGAAAGTATTTAAAGACGAGAACCATATTGACGAAGTCAAGGGCGTGTATGTTCCCTTTTGGCTGTTTGACGCAAAAGCCGATGTGGATATCCGTTACAAAGCCACAAAACGCAGAACGTGGAGCGACAGCAATTATAATTATACCGAAACCAGTTATTATGCAGTGCGCAGATGCGGAAATATTGATTTTGAGAATGTTCCTGTTGACGGTTCGGGCAAGATGGCGGATGATTTGATGGAGTCTCTTGAGCCTTTTGATTTTTCAAAGGCTGTGGATTTTCAGACGGCATATTTGGCGGGGTATCTGGCGGATAAATATGATGTGGATGCCGACCAGAGTGCCGCGCGCGCGAATGAACGCATCCGCGAGAGCGCGGAGGCCGCCATGGCGGAGACGGTGAAGGGATATGACACCGTCGCAAAAGAGACAGGCAGTATCCGTTTCCAAAATAGTAAGGTAAAATATGCCCTTTTCCCCGTATGGATTCTCAATACCACGTGGAACGGACAAAAATATCTTTTTGCCATGAACGGGCAAAGCGGGAAGATGGTAGGGGACCTGCCCCTGGACAAGGGCGCATACAAAAAATGGCTGTTCGGACTGACGGGCGCTATCGGTGCGGCGATTTATGCCCTGCTCTTTCTGGTTAGCATACTATAGGGGGGCGGATGATGAAAAACAGGAATAAAATAGGGAAAGGGCTTTGGGCCTTGCTCCTTTGCATAACCTTTTTTGGTGTGATATCGCCTGCCGTTTTGGCGGATGCCGCCGGTAATCAGGCAAGGATTGTGGACAGGGCGGATTTGCTTTCTGACAGCGAAGAGGCGGATTTGTCGGATAAGCTGGACGAAATCAGTGAAAGGCAGCAGGTCGACGTCGTGGTGGTTACGGTTCCCTCCCTTGAGGGAGCGACCGCCGAGGAATATGCCGACGATTTTTATGATAATAACGGATATGGTTTTGGAGCGGAGAAAGACGGGGTTCTTTTCCTGATCAGCATGGAGGAAAGGGACTGGCACATTTCGACATCGGGCTTTGGAATCACGGCTTTCACCGATGCCGGCATGGAATATCTTTCCGAAAAATTTCTGCCCGATTTAAGCAACGGCGCATATGCCGCAGCATTTGAAATCTTTGCCGTACGGTGTGACGATTACATAACACAGGCAAAGCTGGGAACCCCGTATGATGTTGACAATGTTCCGGTAGAGCCGTTTTCGCCCTTTGGAGCTTTGGTCATTGCGGTCGTGATAGGTTTTGTGACGGCGCTGATCGTTACGGGAATCATGCGGCTTGGCCTGCACTCGGTTTACAGTCAGCTCAAGGCAGACAGCTATATGAAAAGGGATACCCTGCGGCTTACCAAGGAATACGAATTGTTCCTTTACAAAAAAGTTTCCAGGACGGAAAAACCAAAGGAAAGCAGCCAGCCCAAAAGTCCGGGAGGCTCAACCACACATGTTTCATCCTCCGGCAAAACACACGGGGGCAAGAGCGGAAAATTCTAATATCGAATGCACCCAAAAACCGGGAACCTGTTTTTAAGGTTCCCGGTTTTTTTGCCTTTCCATAGACATTCAAACCGATCTGTCCAAAAAACAGGCAAAATCCGTTCCTTTG
>DERU01000262.1 GCA_002361095.1 Lachnospiraceae bacterium UBA3332 | reverse complement strand
TATTATGGAGTGATGCAGCTTTTGCTGGGTTATCCCCGAAAAGGTGATCATCATCCAACACCAAAGCCTCGTAAAGAAGACCGCATCATTCGGGTATGGTGATAACCGGATGATGGGGCGGACGCAAACGATGCTGAGGGTAAAATCGGTGGTGTATGACTTCCCTTTTGCTTCATAGGTCAGAAAACCGTTTTCCCCGGTCTGCGCCGGTACACCCGGGACGTCCAGCGTCTTTGTGTCCGCGATGATTTCGTTTTCCGATTCGGGCCGGCGGCCTGTTGTGGGTGTGTAGCGGGCAAATTCCAGAGCGGTATCATCCATATACCATAAGTCAGACCGCCAACGCTTCAGCCCCGGATTATTCAGCCGGCAGGCAATCGCTTTTGCATAGGCAATACGGTCGATCAGGGGTGTTACTAAAAACTTCATGACTTCACTTCCTTTTCCAATCAGATTACCGTCAAAATGTCACAGAAAAGTCACAGCATAATAGGTTCTGAAGAAAGCAGTACAAACCGTCGCTTATTACAATTTTTACGGGAATTATCCATTGGCATTCTAAACCGTCCCAAATATGAGGAATGTACGATTGCATTTGAGTATGGTGATGATATTGCAGATGAAACGGTTAATTGTTCGTTTGACAAAAAACTTCATTTCTGAATGTTGGCTGAATATAGTCATATTGGACAGATCGCGAAAAACATTATAGAACTTCACAGATATATTGGCCAATTTAAGAAAAAATTATGTTTATTTTAGTGGAATCTTATATGGATGGGAACTTGCTTCCTAAGAAAAGCATCTTATAATAGGACATATCATAGAAATTTATAGGGGCATGCATCGTTTTGGACAAGTCTGAACCGTTATGGCGCATAATTTTGGAACAGATGGGAAAAGTAGGAATAACGATAGAAGATAACGAGGTGGGGAATATGGAAAAAATGGGCAGCAACCCTGTGAAAAGTGCTGCGGTGCAGCAGTGGAAGAAAAATCTGCCGTTGTGGATTTCAGGAGTCACTGCGTCGGCCGTTCTTGTCTGTGTGGCGATGTGTCTGGCTTTTCAGGAAAAAGGATGGCATATTGTGCTTATTGCGGCGTGTACCGGTATTGCGCTTTTTCTGGTCGGAAAGAAGTCGGTTTGCCCGGATAGCGTAAGCAGGGAACTTTTGCGGGAAAGCGGGATAGAAGGAAAGCAGATGAAAAGTGTACTGCATTATCAGATGGTATGGCTGTATCTGGTTTCCGTGCCGTTGGGCGTGGCCGCCGGGCTTTTGGTGCGCCCTCTTTTGCCTTGGGCATAGCGGTTATATGAGAAATGTATTTTTATCAAATTCCTACAGTTACTTTTTATGGTCCAGACCCTCTCCCGCTCCGTGAAAAGTAATTTCCCGCAAATGAAAACAAAAATGCATTGACAAATTTGTTCGCAGACGGCGTTTGTGATATGTTATACTCCATGTAAGATGAAAGGGGTTTCCTTAAAATGCTTGTCCGGTCGGTAAAAAAATCAAGTCCGTTTCGGATTTACCGGTGAATCCTGTTGGATCCGTTCGGGGGAAATCTTTGGTTCACTTTTTTGCAATCTACAGCCGGATATCATGACTATATGTGCAAAGGTCAGACGGAGGGTTCGTCGTGTGAAAAATAAGCCTGATGGCTTATTTTTCACACGGCTATTTGTGCCGGAGCGTCGCAAATAGCTTTGATGGCAGATGGACCCGTCGCGTAAACGCTCCGGAATGGGGATTAACATGACCTATATACATTATTATGTTTCTCCTTTGGGGGGGATTACGATTTCGAGTAACGGTAATGAAATAACCGGATTATGGTTTGACGGGCAAAAATATTTTGGCAGTACCCTGTCGGAAGAGCGGGAAGAAAAGGATCTGTCTGTTTTTGAAGAGACCAAAAAGTGGCTGGATATTTATTTTGGCGGCAAAGCGCCCGGCTTTACACCGCCGCTTTGCATGCAGACAACGCCTTTCCGCAAAGCCGTATGGGAGATTATGCTTACGATTCCTTTCGGCCAAACGATGACTTATGGTCAGATTGCGGATAAAATTGCGGAGCAAAAGGGGCTTTCCCAAATGTCTGCGCAGGCGGTGGGCAATGCGGTGGGGCATAATGCCATCTCCCTGCTAATTCCCTGTCACAGGGTCGTCGGGACAAACGGGAGTCTGACAGGATATGCGGGCGGAATAGACAAAAAAATATTTCTGTTGAGACTGGAAAAAGCGGACATGTCGGCACTTTTCGTGCCGAAGAAAGGAACCGCATCATAACGATTTCCGTAACAGTTCAGCCCCCAACCGCAGCAGCTTAAGGCGGGAGGCTGAACTGTTACCGGTTTCCGGGCCTTTATTTGGAAAACCCTTGTAGAATCAGTGGGCCGGTAGTATAATAAATATACTGCCGCTTTGACGTACGGCAGATTTAGTATTGCTTTCGAGCATGCCGGAGGGTTTTGCCATGGTTCGTTTTATCAGTGTCGCCGTTTTTGTTATTTTGTTTTTGGTTTTGAGTATTCCGCTTTTGCTTGCAGAGTGGGTGGTTGGTAAGTTTAATATGGACAGCAAGAACAGGAGTTCCCTGGCCATTGTGAACTGGGCTTTCCGGGTCTGCCTGAAACTGGCCGGTACGCAGATCACCTACCTTGGAGAGGAACGTATTCCGCAGGATACCGCCGTGCTTTATGTGGGCAATCACCGCAGCTATTTTGACATCCTGATGACTTATGTGCGGGTTCCGCGTCCTACGGGTTATATTGCCAAGAAAGAAATGCTGCGCTATCCTCTGCTGGTAAATTGGATGAAGAACCTTCATTGCCTTTTTCTGGACCGCAAAGACTTAAAAGCGGGAATGAAAACCATCCTGGAAGCCATCGACAAGATGAAATCCGGTATTTCCATTTGCGTCTTTCCGGAGGGAACGAGGAACCGCGTGGCGGATACTTTCCTTCCGTTCCATGCCGGGAGCCTGAAAATTGCGGAAAAGGCGAAATGTCCCATTGTTCCCATGGCTATTGTGAACGCGGGGGATATTTTTGAGGATCATTTGCCCAAAGTCAAAAAGACCAGGGTCGTCATTGAATACGGGGAGCCGATTTATCCCGACCGTTTGGGGAAAGAAGAGAGAAAGCAGCTTTCCGACCGGGTTCTTAGTGAAATACAAACCATGTATTTTAAAAACAAAGAGTTGCTGCAGTAAGAAATGGAGGTGTTTTTGCACCTCTGTTTTTTTACGTGAAATCGCCGCGAATAGGACAGCCTGTTTTTTCATAGATTGGTAAAAAAGAAGCGGTGGATGTACATAAATGAAAAGACACGGAATGGGATTTTGGCTGGCTGTCCTGCTGGCGGTTATTTTGACTGCGGGCTGCGGTTTTTTGGAGGAGGAAGAAAAGAAAACGAATCTGGAGTTTACGGTAGTGGATGAGGAACGGCTTCCGGAAGAATTGAAAAAACTGGTGGAGGAAAAAAAAGCGGAGGCGTTCAAACTCACCTATGCGGACGGCGGATACCTGTATTTGTGCGTCGGATATGGAAAGCAGGAAACCGGGGGATACAGCATAGCGGTCAATGAATTGTATGCAACGGAAAGCGCGATCTGCCTGGACACGAATCTGATCGGGCCCAAGGACGCAGAGACGAAGGGGGAAAATCCGTCCTATCCTTATTTGGTGATCAAGACTCCGTTCATGGACAAAACGGTGGTGTTTGATTAGGGAATGTGGTATACTGATAAAAATGCGGAGGGTACAAAGGGGACGAAAATAATGCTGCTCATTCAAAATTGCCGTTTGGTGGATCCGGCATCCCAAACGGACGGTTTACGCGACATTTTGATAAAAGAAGAACGGATTGCACAAATTGGCGGGGCTGGAACGATATGTCCGCCTGCGGAAGGAAAATCCGGCTGCAGGATTGTGAATGCGGCCGGACTTTGCGCGGTTCCGGGACTGGTGGATACACATGTGCATTTCAGGGATCCGGGGGCGCTCTACAAAGAGGACATATTTACCGGGGCAAAATCGGCGGCGGCGGGTGGCGTGACCAGTGTAGTGCTGATGGCCAACACCACGCCGCATGTGGATAATGAAGAAACGCTGCGGTATGTGTCGGAAAAAGGAAAACAGACGGGAATCCATGTTTATACCTGCGCCAATGTGACGATGGATATGGCAGGGAAGCGGCTGACGGATATGGAAAGTTTGTTCAAACAGGGTGCCGTTGGGTTCACGGACGACGGGAAACCCCTTTTGGATAGTCGTATCGTCCGGGAGGCCATGCGGGAGGCTCAAAAGCTGCATGCGCCGATCAGCTTCCATGAGGAGGATCCGGCATTTATCAGTGAAAACGGCATCAACGCCGGAAGGGCGGCACAGTATTTCGGGATCGGCGGATCGGACAGGCAGGCGGAGATTTCCATGGTGGAAAGGGATCTTTTGCTCGCCATGGAGACCGGCGCCGAAATTGTGATACAGCATATCAGTACAAAGGAGGCCGTGGAACTGGTGCGGCAGGCCAAAAGGAAAGGGGTGCGTGTGCATGCGGAGGCGACGCCCCACCATTTTTCCCTGACGCAGGACGCTGCCATCCGGTTTGGGACGCTGGCAAAGATGAATCCCCCGCTTCGGGAGGAAGCGGACAGGCTTGCCATCATCGAAGGGCTGCGGGACGGGACGGTGGATCTGATTGCCACGGATCATGCCCCGCACAGCATGGAAGAAAAGGAACGTGGGATTGTGGAGGCGCCCAGCGGAATCATCGGACTGGAGACTTCTCTTTCGCTGGGATTGATGCATTTGGTGGAGACAGGAGCGTTGTCCTTGATGCAGCTGCTCTTGTGCATGTGCAAAAATCCTGCGGTGCTTTATGGGCTGGACGCCGGTTATCTTGCGGAGGGGGGTCCTGCGGATTTGGCGCTTTTGGATGCAGCCAAAGAGTGGATCCCCACAGCATTTGCATCCAAATCACAGAATTCCCCATTCCTGGGACAAACCCTCAGGGGCAGGGTAAAAATGACGGTCTGCGGAGGGAAGGTGGTTTATGAGGATCAGAAGGATTGAGAAGGAGAGGGAGGCGGCGATCCGGCTGGTATGGGAAGTGTTTTTGCAGTATGAGGCTCCCGTTTATCCGCAGGAGGGAATCAATTCTTTCCGGAACTTCCTGGACGACCGGGAAACCATGGATATGCTGGAATTTTTCGGCGCGTTTTGCGGGGGGCAGCTGCGGGGCGTACTTGCCGCCAGCGAACATTGCAACCATATTTGCCTGCTGTTTGTCGATGCACGGTATCACCGGCAGGGCATTGGCAAAAGTCTGTGGCACCATATGCGGGAGCGGGGTACGGGCAGATGTGTCACGGTCAACGCTTCTCCTTATGCGGTTCCGTTTTACCATGAGATGGGATTTTGTGATACGGACGCACAACAGTGCCGGGACGGAATCCGGTATACCCCTATGCGGTATGAAAGGTGGTCTGTGAATCCCGGACAAAAGGCATTGTGAAGGCTTGGCATGGGAAATTTATCAAACAACGATTGGTGTCTGCGCGCTGCCGGACACTGAAACGGTAACCGTAAAGCCGTTTATTTGCAAAAGCAGTGCAGAAATGAGGATAGATATGGCGCAAAAGAAAAAGGAGGCTGCCCGCGTGGTGGGGCAAAGACAGCTGGCTCCCGGTATTTTTGACCTGGTTTTGCGGACGGAACTGGCAGGGCAGGCATGCTGCGGGCAGTTTGTGGCGGTGTATCCCAAGGACAGGAGCACGCTGCTGCCCCGGCCGATCAGTATCTGTGAGGCGGACGGGGCAGCGGGCACGCTGCGGTTGGTTTACCGTGTGGCAGGCAGCGGCACGGCAGAATTTTCCGGCTTGCGGGAAGGGGACAGCGTGGACATTTTGGGTATTTTGGGAAACGGTTTTCCGGTCCAAAAAGCACTTCCCGGCATGACGGCGCTTTTGCTGGGGGGAGGGATCGGTGTTCCGCCGATTTTGCAGCTGGCAAAAGAGACCGGATGTGCGAAAAAGATTGTCGTGGGATACCGGGATGCGCACTGCTTTTTAAAAGAAGATTTTGAGTCCGCTCTGCAGGGCCATGACGGGGAAGCGGGAAAAGGCAGCGGTGTTTATGTGGCGACCGAGGACGGAAGCACGGGAACGAAGGGAAACGTCATGGACGCGATTGCGGCAAACGGCTTAAAAGCGGATATCGTGTATGCCTGCGGGCCGATGCCTATGCTCAGGGCGGTGAAACAGTATGCCCAACAGGAGAACATTCCGGCTTACATTTCCCTGGAAGAGCGGATGGCGTGCGGCGTGGGAGCCTGCCTGGGCTGTGTCTGTAAAACGAAAGAACCGCATCATCACACCCATGTGCGCAATGCGAGGATTTGTACCGACGGACCGGTATTCGAGGCGCAGGAGGTGGATATCTGATGAACACGAGTGTAAAAATAGCGGGCGTGGAGTTTAAAAATCCTGTGATGACCGGGTCGGGTACCTTCGGTTCCGGCATGGAGTACGGGGAATTTGTGGATTTGAACCGGCTTGGGGCCGTGGTGACGAAGGGCGTGGCGAATGTGCCCTGGACAGGGAACCCCACGCCCCGGGTAGCGGAGGTATACGGCGGCATGCTCAATGCCATCGGCCTGCAAAATCCCGGTATCGATGTTTTTATCGAGAGGGATTTGGCTTTTTTAAGACAGTTTGACACAAAGGTAATTGTAAATATCTGCGGAAAGACGGTGGAGGATTATTTGGAGGTTGCCGAAAAGCTTGCGGATACGGATGTGGATTTGCTGGAGGTTAACGTTTCCTGTCCCAATGTGAAGGAAGGGGCGATCGCGTTCGGCCAAAAGGCGGACGCATTGTACGATATTACTTCCCGGATCAAGGCGGTGGCAAAGCAGCCGATTATTATGAAACTCAGCCCCAATGTAACCGATATCACGGAGATGGCCCGGGCTGCCGAAAGCGCGGGCGCGGATGCGATTTCGCTGATCAATACCCTGACGGGGGTGAAGATTGATATTGAGAGAAGACAGTTTGTGTTGGCCAACAAAACCGGGGGCATGTCCGGCCCGGCGATCAAGCCGATTGCGGTCCGCATGGTGTGGCAGTGTGCTAATGCGGTAAAAATTCCCATTATCGGGATGGGGGGTATTGCCACCGCGCAGGATGCCATTGAGTTTTTGATGGCGGGAGCCACGGCGGTGGCAGTGGGAGCGATGAACTTTATCAATCCTTACGCCACAATGGAGGTTGCGGAGGGAATTGAGGAATTTTTGCAAAAGCATGGCATTGAAGATATCCGTGAGATCATCGGCTGTGTAAAATGAGCCCCTCAGGGATTGATACAAACTTAAACCGATATGTCCGTTTAGATTCATAAAAAACCTTCCTGCCGCATACGCTTTACTGACAGTATCGGCAGGGAGGTTTTTTATGGACTTAATACAGAAAAATATACATATGGACAGGATAAAATGCAAGGCATCCACACAGGTGACCATTGAGGACGATATCAATATTACGGATGCGAAGCCGGACGTATATCAGCTGGTGACGGAGCAGGGAAGCGTGGACATCGAGGAAGTACGGGCGGTGGAAGACCATGTGCATGTGAAGGGGATCCTGAAATTTCAGGTACTTTATCTTTCGGATGAGGAAGTGCATCATCCCGCCTGCATGGAAGGGGAACTTCCCTTTGAGGAACAGGTTTTTATGGACGGCGTGGGGGCAAATGACAGTGTGACGGTAAAGACAGCGCTGGAAGATTTGAGCGTGGGAATGATTAACTCCCGGAAGCTGTCCGTACAGGCGCTGCTGGATTTGCAGCTTTGCGTGGAGGTACTGCAGGATATGCAGACAGCAGTGGGCCTGGACGGGGAAGAAGCGGTGGAGATGCAGAAAAAGACGATGCAGGCGCTGAATCTGTGTATTTCCAAGAAAGACATTTTCCGCGTTCGGGAAGAGGTGGAACTGCCCAACGGCATGCCCAATATTTTCAGCCTTTTGTGGCAGTCCTGTCAGCTGAAAGACGTTTCTTTCCGCATCATGGACGAGAAGTTGTCCCTGCAGGGAGAGATTTCCCTTTTCTTTGTTTATGAAGGAGAGGGGGAAGACCGCGCCGTTATGTGGTATGAGACATCCATTCCGGTAAGCGGTACGGTGGAATGTCAGGGGATGCGGGAAGGGATGCTGGAGGATATCCGGTGCAGCATCGGCCATAAGGAACTTGAGGTGAAAGCCGACAGCGATGGGGAAGAGCGCAAAATTTCCCTGGAACTGGTTTTGGATTTGGATATGAAGCTGTACGAGGAAGAACAGGTGGAGATGATTGCCGACCTGTATGGCGTGACCAAGGAGATTGAGGCGGTAAAGCAGACCGGACAATGTAAAAGGCTTTTGGGAAAAAATACGGGGAAACTCAAAGCGGCTGGGCATTTCAAAGTAGCGCCCGGACTGCCCAAGATGCATCAGCTTTGCGGCAGTTTCGGCGAAATGCAGATGGGCAGCGTGGAGACCTGCCCGGAGGGACTCAAAATCTCGGGAGCGGTACTGGTACGCACGGTGTATACCACGGCGGACGCGGATGTGCCGATTTATTGCCTCAAAGGTACGCTGCCCTTCTCTTATGTACTGGAAATTGCGGGGGCGGACGCGGATTGTATTTATGAGGTGGAGCCTGCCCTGGATGAATTGACCGTCTCCATGCTGGACAGTGATGAGACGGATGTCAAAGCGGTGCTTTCTTTTAAAGGTTTGGTCTGTACCGTTCACGAGGAGCCGGTGATCACGGATGTGAAGGTGGCGAATCTGGATCCGGAAAAACTGGCGGCGCTTCCGGGGATTGTGGCCTATATCGTTAAGAGCGGCGACAGTCTTTGGAATATCGGTAAAAAATATTATGTGCCCATCGCCAGAATGAAGGAGATGAACGACCTGACCAGTGACGAAATCAAACCCGGCGATAAACTATTGGTAGTAAAGGGTTTTTAAGGGGGAAACAGCCGCCCGGCCTGATGATAGGTTTTTGAATATTTTATCGCTTCCTGTTAATCAGAGAGCGGCAATACGTTAGCGGCCGCCCTCTGATTGGCTGTGGCCGTACGGTTCTTTAACATTCCATACGTGGGATAAAATATCTTTCAACACTAACATGGCGTCCAAATCATTATACCCATATCGGGTTTTCAGGCTATCGAGTAATTCCCGAATCCTGATTGCATAAGCATCGACTGCAACCTTTTCCTGGTAAGTTGTTAATATCGGATATTTTTTCCCCCACGTGCTTGTCCAGTCAATTTTCTGTACCGTTTCTTCGCTTGTGTTTTCGATAATCTGTTCAATTTCTTTAACGTCAATGTCAAAGTCGATCAGTTCATCCAGCGTCAAATGATATAAATTGGATAATTTTTTGGATTGCCGTATGTCCGGAAGTGTTTCGTCAAGTTCCCACTTTGAGATTGTCTGTCTGCTCACCCCCAGCTTTTCGGCGACTTCTTCCTGTGACAGGCCGCTCTTTTTTCGCGCATTGTAAAGACTGTTTCCTAAGTTCATAGTTGACCTCATTTCCGCGCTGCTTTATTACACAAAGCCATACATGGCTTACGGGTTTGTGGCAGGCAACGCGCAGACACAAATCCCGTGATTGAAAATTATAATTTCAATCTTGTCACTTCCTGTGTTTTCATAAAATAGATTATAAATGATGCATAGGTTAAAATCTACCAGTAGGAAATTACAAATTTGCCCGTTTTCTTTACATTTATCCTTATGACGCCTGTTTTTCCTTGCTCAGCCTTTTGGTTCCGGCCGTTGGACTTGCGCTTTTTCAAAGCCGTGAATCCAGTCCGCTTTGAGAAAATAGAACAAAAAAAACGAGGAACTTAAGCTCCATGTGAGCGGATAGGCCCAAAAAACGGTGCGGATGACCGGGAAAAACCGTACGGCTATGGTAATATAAGACACACGGATGATACACCAGCATACCATCATGGTGAACATGGGAACCGTGGCTTTTCCGGCGCCGCGCATAATTCCGGCGATGCAGTGGGAAAACGCCAGGAGGAAATAAAATAGTGTCACCGTGCGTGCCTGCTGCACGCCGAAGGCAACCACTTCCGGGTCGTTGTTGAAAGCGGCGATCAGCCAGGGTGAGAACAGATAGATGCACACACCGATGACCTCCGCAAGGGAAATGGAGCAGAGGATGCCGAAACGGGCGCCCCTTTTGGCGCGGTCGTATTGCCGCGCGCCCAAATTCTGGCTGACGAAGGTGGTTAACGCCATGGAAAAGCAAGTGACCGGCAGAAAGCCGAAACCTTCAATCTTTGAATATGCGCCGCAGCCGGCCATGGCCATTTTGCCGAAGCTGTTGATGTTGCTTTGTACCACGACATTGGCTACGGAAATAATGGAATTTTGGATGCCGGAAGGAAGGCCGTTTTGAATGATCTGCCTTAAAAAGGTCATGTCGAAACGGATTTTGCGCAGACAAACCCGGTAATCTTCAGGACTGTGCAACAGCCGCCAAAGGCACAGGGTGGCGCTGACAAACTGGGAGATGATCGTCGCTGCCGCCGCGCTTCCCACACCGAGCCGGAAAATACCGATAAACAGTAAATCCAGTATGATGTTGATGAGTGAGGAAATAATCAGGTAAAACAGCGGATGCCTGCTGTCGCCGATGGACTGCAGGATACCTACCAGTACATTGTACATGACAAACGCGACGGAGCCGCAGAAATACACGCGGAAATACAGAATGGAATTGGGCAGTACTTCCGCAGGGGTTCCCATCCACACAAGGAGCCTGGGCGCAAGAAGCAGCCCGATTACGGTGAGGGTCGCACCCGCAGTCAGCCCGAAAGCGATGTCCGTGTGGATTGCGCGCTGCACACAGTCGATTTTGCGCGCGCCGTAATAACGGGCAACCACCACACCGGCGCCCATGGCAATACCGTTGAAGAATCCCACCATCAAAAAAATCAGGCTGCCGGAGGAACTGACGGCGGCAAGGGCGTCGCTGCCCAGAAAGTTCCCGACAATCAGGGAATCCGCCGTATTGTAAAGCTGTTGAAACAGATTCCCCAAAAATAAGGGAAACGCAAATGTAATAATCTTTTTCCAAATCGGACCCTCGGTCATAAGGGTCTGCGGCTTTGCTTCATGCATGATTCTTGTTAACCCTTTCTTTCGACCGCCCTTGCGGTTTTACCGTCCTGTCCGGATATGTGGCTGCCGGACGGGGCTTTCATAGTATAACATAATTATACGGTAAACGATAGTGGAATTAAAATATTTTCGGAAAAAGCGGTAACAGTTCAGCTACCAATGGCAGCGGCCAAAGCGGAGGGCAGGCACGCGGACCGGGCGGAAGCGGCGGCGGACCATAGGGATTTCCTGCGGCTGTATATCCGAAACGGAAAAATTCCCGCCGACCCCATTCCGTTCCTGCCACAAAGGGCAAATTGTTTGAGCGAAGCG
>DERU01000083.1:466-6320 GCA_002361095.1 Lachnospiraceae bacterium UBA3332 | reverse complement strand
CACGCGGACCGGGCGGAAGCGGCGGCAGACGCGCAGACACAAATTTTGCGGTTGAAAACTTCAATTTTCAATCTTTTTCCTCTTCCATAATGGATTTACAACCCAATGACCGGCATACCCTGCAAAAATCCCCACTGCAATACCTCCCAGAATATCGGTAGGATAATGCACATATAAATACAGCCTTGAAAACGCTATAACAACCGCAAGCGCCAATGCAGACATCCATAATTTCCCCTCCCCCGCAAACACAAGTGCCGCCACTGCCGCAAAGGAAGCAGCTGTGTGTCCTGACGGAAACGAAAAATCGCCCGGTCTTGGAATCAGAAGCCGGATAGAAGTATTTATATCACAGGGGCGTATCCTGCCGAACAGATTTTTCAATATTCCATTACACAGGACAACATCCACGCATAATGCTGCTGCCAATACCGCCCCGCTTTTTCTTGTCCTTGGAATAACCAGCAACATAGCTGCCAGAAAAATCCAGACTGCCCCTGCATTCCCCAGCCTTGTAATAAAAGTCATTACCATATCTCCGGCCGGAGTCCGGATACTCTGTATCCGGTCTAAAATATACATCTCAATTTCCATTTCTTACACTTCTTTCTTTTTCATTTGCATCCCAAATACCAGTATAACGCCTATGATTGCCGGAATAGAAGAAAATTGCCAATATTCAAAGGAGCCTGTGGCATTACCGCTTTCGAATAATACAGACAGAACGGTCACTGCCAAATACCAGATCATGGACAGAACCGATAAACCGGTCATAAACCCCCATGATAAATGCAACCGTTCCGCCGGACACTCCCGGCACACTGTCCGCCAACGCCATACAAAATCCATTCATTCCTTCTTTTAACATCTACCTCACAGCCGTTTTTCCCCGGAAGCATTCAAGCAAGCCGGAAACCTCCGCCCCGTCCGCCAGGGCATTCAAAGGCTCCATGATATGGTTTGCCAGTTTTCCGGTAAAAATCCGGCTTACAATTACCAGTACCGCAATACAGAAAATCCCATCTGCCGGGAATAACAGGATAAATTCATTCCTGCGGATGGTATATTCTTCAGGCAGTTCCTCCAGACCGTCTTCGTCCGCAACACCCTCTATAAAATCCCCCTCTTCACCGTATGCCTTTCCATACCGTAAAACTCCCGAAATCTGCAATTGGGAAGGCAATCCTCCCGACTTCCTTCCCTACTGCAGATTTCCTTTTATAAAACGCACAAAAACCATATAAACTATATAACAGACTATTTCCCGGCCTTCATTTCCATCCCGCTTCTTGCCAAGGCTGCCGCAATAGGCTTATAGGGACTGCGGCAAAACACCTCCTCCGCTGAAATCCGCCCTCAACAATACGGGTATCCCTTTTTTCAGCGTACATACCCGTCCGCGTCAAAACTGCAGATTTCCCCTTCCACAGTCTCCGTTGTATTCTTTAAATAGCCGCCGTTCTCCAGGCGGTACCGCCATCCCGTATCATCCTTTTTCCAACCCGCAACGGATACGCCTTTGGCCAAATAGGAATTCAGCTGCAAGGCCTCCCTGGTCTCGTCATCCTGAAAATGCCACCATTCCGAAGTCAACCCCCTGAATCCGACCGCCAGCATATACTCCGACAACAGCTTTGCATTGTCATTGTTCAGCGATAAAATCGAATTCCAGCTCAAATCATGCATGGACGACTGCATAGGCAGTTCGCCTCCCGTTCCCCGGTCTACCAGCGTCAAATCCAACGCAATCCCCCGGTTATGGGCAGAAGTCACGGCTGCCAGAAAGGCGGAAAGTTTAAATCTTCCGTCCGTCATAATATCCAGATAAGTAGGCCCTTCCTCCCCCAGAACAATATTCTCCATTCCGGGAATATAATTGCCCATGGCAAAACTCTCCAGCTGTTCCGGTGTCAGGCTCATCAAAAAATCCAACAGTTTTACGCCTTCCTTCTGTTCCTGCGGTTCCTCCTGTCCGGATTCCGGCTCCTCCTGCGTCCCTTCCTGACCTTCCTGCGGAATCAGGCCCAAAGTCCGGCCCTGGGCAAGCCCGGCCTCAAAGGCCGCAATCCATGCCTCCTGGGTTCCCTCCGGAAGCCCTTCCACCGTTCCTGCTTCCAACCCCTCTTCCGGGCCGTCTGTCACACCGGCTTCTTTTCCCGGCGCTGTCCCGGTATCAGGCCTGTCCTCCGGCGTCTGCCTCTGCTGCTCCCTTTCCCGTTTTGCCCGGGTTGCTTTTTCATACCGCGAAAGTTCCTCCTGCCCTTCTGCGGCAAAAAACTCCCCCTCCTCCGGTTCTTCTCCGTTTTCGTTCTCCTCTTCCTTGGGAACCGGCGTATCCAGAAGGGCTTCTACTGTATCATACAAATACCGGGTTGCCTCATTGGGGCGGAATGCATCATAAATGCGCAGGCAATAGCCGTCTTCCCAAACGTTTTTCGCGGCAAGTTCCAGTCTTTTTGCACACGGATACAGAAAAGGAACCAGAAGATCGTCGTTTTCCAGACAAACCGACTCATACCCTTCGATGACCGTCCCTGTAATTTCCGGTATGTCATATTCATGCACACGGAAAATGGAGTCATAGCTGTTTGTAATATTGTACTCGCACAAATCCCCCAGATATTCCGGCAGATTAATCATACAATAACCGGCCTGCACAAACCCGTCCTGCCCTCGATACCGTACGGCAAAATGATCGTCCTGTTCCCCCAGTACGCAGAGGGCCTCCCCCGCCGCCACCGTGTCAAGCGTCTCCCCCTCCTGCGCATCCGAAAAAAGTTCTACCGGCACTACCGGCCATACGGTACAGTATAACGGAGAAATCTCCGTCCAAAAGGCAATCTCGCTGGGACCCGCCGCAAACGCTTCCGCTTCCTTTTGTTCCTCACTGTTATAACCGATGACACGGAAACGCATTTCCGTGCCGGACGGCAGCCTGTCCGTCTCATATGCGGGCGCCTGCGACCAATCCCCGCTTTCCACCGTCTCCCACTGCTGTCCGTCCTCGGACCATTGCTGCAATTCACAGACATTTCCCTTAGCCTCTTCCCACCGCAGGATATACCGGTTTTCCCCTGCCGCTTCGCAAGACAGGGCCGGATCCGTCCCCAGCAGTTCTTCCCGTTCCACCAAAACTGCCTCCGACATAACGCCGTAATAAGTACACCCCTCCCCGCTGCGGACTGCCCGCGCGCACAGGCGGATAGGCATTTGCCTGTCGGGCAGGGCAAACGTTTCATCCGCACCGAAATGCAGTGTCAGCGTTTGGGAGCCCGTCTCTGCAAACTGTTCCCAGCCCCCGTTCTCCCCCATCCGGTAAAACTCATACCGGTTTCCGTCTTCCCCTATCCAGCTTAGCGTTACGCTTTTGCTTTCCGGCTCTGTGCTTTTTTGCAGCACAGGACAATCCAGTTCTACCAATTCTATGGTCGCCTCCGCGCTTTTGCTGACGCTCTCACGATCCTGGCCCAGCAAATTTTTGGCATACCGGACCGCCTGCAATTTTAACCGGAAAGCGTCCCCGTCTTTCACACCCGGAATCACGGTGGAGTTTTCGGCAAACTCCCCGTACAAATCATATTCCTGCAATTCTTCGTTCCACAAAAATATCCGCACCGCATCCGCGTTGGAAGGCTGCGCCCAACTAAGCGTCATTTCCTCCCCCTCCATGGCGATGCCGAATTCCCCTTCTCCCAGCTGCGGCCTGCCACCCTGGGGCATCCATAAAAGCAGCCCGCCCCCGACAATAATCACCAGCAAAAGCAAAACCGCCAATATCACAACCGGTGTCACCCAAAGCGGCGAACCGTATTGCTCCTCTTCTTTTCTACTGATCATGTTTCCTCACATTCCGCCGCACAAGCGGCCCTGATTCTCCTCTGCTCCGTTTCGGCGGATATCCCCCGCCGGTCATATTTTGATCTGCGTCCACTTCCCCCTCCGGAAACGCACGGAAGCGAACAGGAAACGGGACAGCTGATCCGCTACAACCCCCAGCCAAATACCGATAATCCCAAATCCAAACACATAACAGCCAAGCCATGAAACCAGCGTCCGCATCACGGTCACACTGACGGTAGAGGCAACCGCCGTATAGAGCGTATCGCCCGCCCCCCGCAGACACCCCATGTAAATGACTTGGGAAATCTGCAAAATGACAATAAAGATAATAACCCGCATAATGCCCACACCGATATCCACAATCTGCTCCTCCGCAAAGAAGAGACTGTACAGCGGCCGCGCCCCGAAAAAATAGACAACCGACAGCATGGCGGATATCATTGCGCCCACTTTTCTGCATGTACTTCCGTACCGTTTTGCCAAGTCCGGGTTATTTTCCCCCAAACTTCTGCCGATCAGCGCCACCGCCGCCGACTGCAGGCCGTCCCCAAAGGAAAAGGACAGTCCCATAATATTCATAGCCACCTGGTGGGCCGCCATCGCGTCATTCCCTTGGTGGGCCGCCATCAGGGACGTCATCATAAATCCCACACGCATCAGAATCTGCTCAAAAAAGACACTGTAACCCACACCCAAAAGCCGTCGCAGCGATACCAGGCCCGGTCGGATTCTTTTCTCCAGCATAAGGGGAATGCTGATGAAATTGTCCTTTTTATAAATAGACAAAATGCTCATCACACACGCTACCACCGTACCCAGCACTGTGGCAAGCGCCGCTCCATGAATTCCCAGCGCCGGAAACCCCAAATGTCCCCCGATTAACAAATAATTAAATACAATGTTGATCACGTTCGATGTGACGTTGGTGCGCATTGTAATTTTTGTATTGCCGGCTCCGCGCTGCGCGGAATTGATAACCATCTGCAGGCAGTTAAAAATCATGCCTCCCATAATAATCTGAAAATAAGCCACCGCACTGGCATGGGTCTCCACCGTGGAACCGCAAAACCGCAGAATCGGATTTGCAAGCGTCACCATCAAAATACTGATGGCCACTGACATAACCGCCACAAAGCATATGCTGGTAAGCGCCAAGCTGTTGGCATCCTCACGCTTGCCTTCCCCTTTTCTCCTTGCAACCAATGCGGATACGGCCACATTCGTCGCGAAAAACAAAGCCAATCCTATGAATTTCGGCTGTGTGGTCAGTCCCACCGCCGCCACCGAATAGGCTCCCATCGTACTGACCATAAAAGAATCCACCAGTCCGGCAAAAGCCGAAAAAAAGGATTCCAATATGGCGGGCCACGCCATATTCCATGTATCTTTCACAATCTGTCTGTCGTCTTTCACTTTTGTATCCCCGCATTCCCTGCATTTTCTCCTATTGTATACGCAAAACCACTTTTTTTCAAGTAACAGTTCGTGGCAGAAACGAACCTTTACGAAACGGATAAAGAAGTACAAAATCTGACAAAGTGGGTATGTCCCACATTTTATGGTGCAAATAGAGAGTGGAAGTGGTACAATGAAATAGAGAAAAGTAAACTGTGGAGGGGACATATGGACTATAGGGAATTGCCGGAACGGTTAGACAGAAAAGTTATATATGAAAGTGATTATGTGTGCCTGTATGCTGATAAGGTAAAGCTATCAAATGGATATATTATAGAAAAATATCATCAGATTCATTATCCGCATGAAGCAATAAGCATTGTTGTATTCAACGAAAATGATGAAGTTTTGCTGATTCAATCTAAGAGATATACGGTAATGCGTTTAGAATGGGAAATTCCGGCAGGGCGTATTGAAGAGGGAGAATCAAAAGAAGATGCCGCACGTCGGGAATGTATGGAAGAAACAGGATGTACGGTTAAAGATTTAAAGTTTTTATGTACTCAAAATCCATCTAATGGAATGTCTGATTGTATATGTCATGTTTTTGCTGCAAGAG
>DERU01000083.1:0-190 GCA_002361095.1 Lachnospiraceae bacterium UBA3332 | reverse complement strand
TGTTTTTGCTGCAAGAGTGGATACGGAATCTATGGATTTTGATAAAAATGAAGTAAAGATGAAAAAATGGGTTTCAAGAGATAGTGTTTTGGACATGTTAAAAAATAATGAAACGAAAGATGGGGTTTCTATCTTGGCATTACTTTTTGCGTTTGCGTTTTATAAATAGTGTCTGCTGAACAGCTTAAAG
>DERU01000219.1 GCA_002361095.1 Lachnospiraceae bacterium UBA3332 | reverse complement strand
GATCAGATAGGCAGCGCTGCTGTGCCCATACAGTATAATAAAGACAAATCGGAGAACCCCTGTAAAATCAAGGGATTCCGCGATTTGTCTTTATTCTTTTTCCGCTTATTTTTCATAAAAATCAGGCTCTGTAAAGTGGGCCGGAAAGGACAATGTTACATTAACGACAAAATTACGGCAACAGGAAATGGAGGTATGAATGGAAAGCAGAAACTTGACTGTTTACAGCGGAACCACCGCTGCTTATAACGTGATACCAAAGATCATACTGCAAGGGAACTGGCTGGGAGAACTGGGATTTTCCATAGGAGACAAGGTGACAGTATCCTGCCAGCCGGACAGACTTATCATCGAGCGGATTGCAGGGGAACAGGAACAGCAGACACAGGAAACGAAACCGGCAGATAGCAGACGCCGGGGAAAGGCGGGTAAAAATGGCAGATATTAACAAAGTCTTCGCGGAAGCGCAGAAACTGAACTGGAATATTGAGAGCCTTTTAAGGTTATCATCTTTTGAAACATATGGGGATCTGAGCGGCCTCCATATTGATTATGAGGACGGCGAGCAGCTTTTCCTCATTGAAGAACTCCGGGAAATCATGGAAAAACTTTCTACCGTAAATCATAGGCTGAAATACCTCTCCCGCCCTGTTAAGGAGACAAGCCGCTTACATAAGAACAGCAGCGGCAGATACGAAACCTCCCACGGGCACTACTACACAAGCGGATCGGGGATCGAAGCTCTGGTGCCGGAAGGATGGCCGGAAGTGATGTGCTGGGTTTGGACACGGGTGGAGCATGACGGGACGGACTATTATCTGGTAGGCCATAACGATGTGTGTATGGATGGACTTACCGTCCGTGTAAGAGAGGGGGTGTAACCATGGGAGCTACAATCTACTGCCTGTGTAATCAGAAAGGCGGATGCTCGAAGACCATGAGTTCCGTAAGTCTTGGCGTCGGACTGGCCCGTGAGGGAAAAAAAGTCCTTCTGGTAGACGTGGATGCACAGGGTTCCATGACGGCAAGCCTTGGCTATCAGCATCCTGACCAGATGGAGGTCACTCTGGCTACAGTGCTGGGCGCGGTTATCACGGATTCTCCCCTGCCGGAAGGCGGGGGAATCCTCCACCATGAGGAAGGTGTTGACCTTCTCCCCGCAAACATTGAGCTTTCGGGGCTTGAAGTTACGCTGGTGAACACCATGAGCCGGGAGACGATCCTGCGCCAGTACCTTCAGACAGTCCGTGGCGCATACGATGTGATTATCCTGGACTGCACCCCGTCGCTCGGTATGCTGACGATCAATGCACTTGCGGCGGCAGACGAAATAATCATACCGGTGCAGGCCCAATTCCTCTCGATTAAAGGACTTGAACAGCTGATCCGGACAATATCGAAAGTAAAGCGGCAGATCAATCCGGGGCTGTCCATCGCCGGGATACTGGTCACAATGGCAGATATGAGGACGAATTACGCAAGGGACATCGTGGAGATCCTGCACAAAACTTATGACGGGAAACTGCGGATATTCGAGAGCATTATCCCCCTGTCCGTCCGGGCGGCAGAGACCAGCGCGGAGGGAAAGAGCATCTACCTCCATGACCCGTCCGGCAAGGTTGCGGCGGCCTATGAGGCATTGACAAGGGAGCTGGTGGGCGTATGAAAAACAGTGCGAAAAACATCGAAATGACTTCTTTTGACGACCTGTTCGGTGCGCCGCCACCGGCAGGAAGCGGGAATATACAGGAAATTGCGCTGGGCGACCTGTTCCCCTTCAAAAACCACCCGTTCAAGGTACTGGACGATCAGACCATGGAGGATATGGTGGAAAGCGTCCGGGAGCATGGCGTCCTTGTTCCGGGGATCGCCCGCCCCCGCACGGAGGGCGGCTATGAACTGATAGCCGGGCACAGGCGCAGACACGCCTCCGAACTGGCAGGAAAGACTGCCATGCCGGTGATTATCCGGGAACTGGACGATGACGAAGCCATCCTTTTCATGGTGGACAGCAACATCCAGCGGGAGAACCTGCTTCCCAGTGAAAAGGCGTGGGCCTATAAAATGAAGCTGGACGCGATCCGGCGCAGAGCCGGAAGACCCGGAAAAGGAAATTCTGGACAAGTTGGCCAGAATTTAAAAGGGAAGGCATCGGTGGAGATCGTGGCGGAAAACGCGGGAGAAAGCTACAAGCAGGTGCAGCGGTTTATCCGCCTGACGGAACTCTACCCCAGGCTCCTCCAAATGGTGGACGATAAGAAAGTGCCGTTTAATCCCGCCGTGGAGCTGTCCTACCTTACGCTGGCGGAACAGGAAACGCTTCTCGGAGTAATGGAGGAACTGTCCGCTGTCCCTTCGCTGGAACAGGCAAAACGCCTGAAAAAGTACAGCCAGGAGGGGAAGCTGGGCGTGGACGTGATGGACGCGATACTGACAGAAGAACGTCCGGTTCCCGTCCAGGTGACACTGAAAAATGACAGGTTAAAGAAGTATTTCCCAAAAAACTACACCCCGAAACAGATGGAAGACGTGATCTTCTCCCTTCTGGAAACGTGGAAAACAGAACATGAGTAAGGCCGCATAAGCCGCCCGGTGACTGATTTTTGTTACCGGGCGGCTTTTTTGCGTTCACGATATATCAGCCCCGGCAGACGTTTTACATCTGCCGGGGCTTTTTTGTCTGAAAAACTGGAAAAGGAGGCGGACAGATATGCCGTTACAACTGGATTATTACTATGGCAACGAGGCGGAACAATACAGTTTCTACCGTATCCCCAAAGTGCTGTTCACGGACAGCCGATTTAAGGGGCTGTCTGTGGAAGCAAAAGTGCTTTACGGGCTGCTGCTCGACCGCATGGCTCTTTCTGTCAGGAACAACTGGCTGGATCAGGACGGGCGTGTCTATATCATTTACACCATCGCCGATGTGATGGAAACCCTTGGCTGTGCGGAACAGAAAGCGAATAAGCTCCTGAACGAACTGGACGCGGCAAAAGGCGTCGGACTGGTGGAGCGTGTCCGGCGCGGGCTGGGGAAGCCCAACGTGATCTACGTTAAAAACTTTATCAGCGGGGGAAAACCAGACACCCGGCAGGAATCACAAATCAAGAATTGTGAAAATCACAAATCAGGAAATGTGAAAACCACAAGTCAGGAATTGCGAAAATCACAAACAAATAATACTGACTTAAATAAAACTGACAAGAGTGATACTGATCCATCTATCTATCCGGCAGGAACGGGGCGGCCGGATGTGGAAACTGTGGATAACTTTTCACGGACAGGAGAAAAAAAGATAGATGGGATGGATAAGATGTCCGCCTACCGTGAATTGATCCGGGAGAACATCAGCTATGAGATACTTTTGCAGGATAACCCTTATGACAGGGAACGTCTGGACGGCTTTGTGGAACTGATGGCGGAGGTCTGTTGCAGCAGACGGCCTACGGTGCGCATCAACCAGGAGGACATGTGTACGGAGGTGGTAAAGAGCCGCCTGCTGAAGCTGGACAGTGAGCATATCCGTTATGTGATGGACTGCCTGGATAAGAACACGACGCTGATTGGGAATATCCGGGCCTATACCCTTTCTGCCCTGTTCAATGCCCCTGTGACGATCAGCCAGTATTATTCCAGCCTTGTCAGCCATGACATGGCAAATGGCTTCGGCGCGGGATAACTGACGGATTTCTTTTTCCGCCGGTAGTTTTTATCGTTGTGGAAGCCCCTGATACCTTGCGGGCTGGCACATAAACAAGAAAATTTAAAGGAGGACAACAAACATGACGCAAAATATGGACATTCTGATCGTGGAACCGGGAAAATCGCCCAGGCCGGCTGTGATACCTAACACCCTGGAATCGGTGGAAACGGTGCTGGGAGGGGCTGTACAGGTGGGATGCTTCCTTCCCCAGAAGGTGCTTCTTATCAGCCGGGAGGATACCGCCGGCCTTGCCCCGAACCGCTGCCTGCCTGGGAAAAAAGGCTATATCAGCGGCACATTCCTGTTGTGCGGCGTACCGGAGGAAGGCTGCAACTTTGCTTCCCTCACTGCCGGACAGCAGAAGGAATTTCAGGACATTTTCGCAAGGCCGGGAGAATTTATGATGGTCGCCGGCACTGCTTATGCAGATCCGGATGATGTGGCAGATATTGTTTACGGACTTTGGGACAGCCTTTCCGACGGCGACACGGTGGTGCTGACGAAATGGGGCGGCATAGAAAGCGGGGCATAAAATGACAATACAAAAACAGACCGATCCGGCTGGTCACGCACAGCAACAGGAGCAGATGGCATCTGTACTGGAAGCGGTGCTGGATCAGAATATGGCCGAGTTCCATGCGGCACTTTTAGGCATGGATAAAGAAGAGATCATCGCACAAAGCGCAGAGATTGCCGCTATGCAGGCGGCATACGACTTTGTGAAGGATGATTTCAAGTATGAACGGGGTGATGTAGAGATTTTACTCCGTATGGAGAATCCTCTGCAATTTATCGCTGAACAATGGCCTTCCAATATGTCTGAACTGTTCGATATGGACGGGCAGATCGGGGAAGCGATCATGGACGCCGGTAAAAACGCGGCAGACCAGCAGGAAACGGAGCAGGCCATCCCGCCGGAGGAAAAACCGCATATGCAGGCAGAAAAGCCCTCGATCCTGAGCGACCTGAGCGATAAAAAACGGGAAGCTGGCCAGCGCAGTATGGCCGCAAGTAAAGTTAAGGGCGGTGAGGCACGATGAAACAGCCTGTTACCCGCTGGAAAGGAGGTAATGCACTATGCAGGACGAGATAAGGGATAAATCCGTGGCGCTTGTGATACGGGTAGGAAAAGACGGAGGCCGGCTGACGGCGGAGCTTTTGAAATGGGCGATCCGGCAGTATCAAAAACAGGCGCAGGAACAGAAACACGGCAAGCAGAGCGTTAAGAGCCTTGTAAAGCAGGGAACAGGCGTCCAGAACATCGAGATCACCGACCAGAATATCAAGTCCTTTGAACGCTGCGCCCGCAAATACGGCATAGATTTTGCCCTGAAAAAAGATCCGGCACAGGGAAAATACCTTGTGTTTTTCAAAGCCCGTGATGCAGACGCGCTGAATGCCGCTTTTGCGGAATACACGGCAAAGACCCTGAACCGGCAGAGGAAGCCGTCGCTGAAAAAGCAGCTCTCCCACTTCAAGGAGATTGTGAAGAACCTGGTATCCGACAAAGCAAAGAACCGGGACAAAGGAGGGTTTGAGCGTTGAAGAATATCGAAATTAAAAAGTACGTTATCCCCAACCTGCCTTATGTGATGATGTTCTGGATTTTCTCCAAAATTGCGGAGAGTTACCGCCTTTCCGCTGGTGCCGATGTGGTAACAAAAGCCATGGCGGCGATTTCTGACCTGGGGACGGCAATCACGCAGAACCCGCTTCCCAGCTTCCACCCCCGTGACCTGCTGTTCGGCATCGCGGGGGCGGCGGCTGTCCGGGCGGCAGTTTATTTCAAAGGGAAGAACGCAAAAAAATACCGGCACGGCGTGGAATATGGCAGCGCCCGATGGGGCAACGCAAAAGATATAGAGCCTTTTATCGATCCCAAGTTTGACAATAATATCCTCCTGACCCAGACGGAACGGATCATGATCGGCAGGAACAAGATACCAAAATACAACATCAACAAAAACGTGCTGATCATTGGCGGCTCCGGCTCCGGTAAGACCAGGTTCCATGTCAAGCCGAACCTCATGCAAATGAACAGTTCGTATGTTGTCACAGATCCGAAAGGTACTGTGGTTCTGGAGTGTGGGAAAATGCTCCAGCGCGGTGGGTATGAGATCAAGATCCTCAATACCATCGACTTCAAGCAGTCCATGCGCTATAACCCCTTCCGCTATCTGCGCTGTGAGAACGACATCTTGAAGCTGGTCAACTGTATCATGGAGAATACCAAGGGGGAGGACAGCAAAGGCGGGGAGGATTTCTGGAGCAAGGCGGAAGCCCTGTATTATCAGGCGCTGATCGCTTACATCTGGTATGAGGCTCCGGAGAATGAGAAGAACTTCAATACGCTATTGGAAATGCTCAACGCTTCCGAAGTCCGCGAAGAGGACGAAACCTTTAAAAATGCTGTGGATATGATGTTTGACCGGCTGGAACAGCGCGACCCGGAGCATTTCGCTGTCCGCCAGTATAAAAAATACAAAATGGCGGCGGGCAAGACCGCAAAATCTATCCTGATTTCCTGCGGCGCAAGGATGGCTCCCTTTGACATTAAGGAAGTCCGCGACATGATGATGGATGACGAACTGGAGCTTGACAAACTGGGCGACCGCAAGACTGCCCTGTTCTGCATCGTATCCGACACGGATACAACATTCAATTTCATCGCATCCATGGTTTATACGCAGATGTTTAATGTACTCTGCGACCGGGCGCTGGAAAACGGCGGCGCACTGAAAACACACGTCACCTGCCTGCTGGATGAATTTGCGAATCAGAAGATCCCCAACTTTGAACACCTGATATCGGTGATCCGGAGCCGTGAGATTTCCGCCCATGTGATCGTCCAGACGCAGAGCCAGTTAAAAGCTGTCTATAAAGACCATGCGGAGACGATCATCGGCAACTGCTCCTGTGTGTTGTTTCTGGGCGGCAAGGAGCAGAGTACCTTAAAAGAGATTTCAGCTACCCTTGGAAAGGAGACGATAGACAGCTTCAACACATCTGACACGCGGGGCAGCCAGCGCAGTTACGGCTTAAATTATCAGAAATTGGGAAAGGAACTTATGACACCCGATGAACTTGCGGTCATGGACGGGGGCAAATGTATCCTCCAGGTACAGGGTGTCCGCCCCTTCTTCTCCGACAAGTTTGATATAACCAAACACCCGCAGTACAAATACCTTTCGGACGCAGACCCGAAAAATACGTTTGATGTGGCAAAATTCCTGAAACGCCGTCTGAAAGTCAAACCGGATGATGTGTTTGAGGTCTGCGAACTGGAAGCTCTGCCCGAAACCGGCAATCTTGCCGTCTGACTATGTTCAGGCGGCTTTTTTAATGGAGGTAATTTCTATGAGGATACGCGCACCGCCCTTTAAAACCATCTCAGGACAGAAAAGCGTATGCACATAAAAAAGAAAGGAGACGGAACCGGATGATGGATCCCGTAAAAACAAAAAAAGCAGGCGGGATTTGCTTTTTCTTTCCTGAGAAAAACAAAGAACCATACAGAAACGTCAAAACAAACACTCCGGTTCTCAATATCATATATGGCATTTTTCACCAGCGCGATCGGAACCTTGAAGGTACTCGTAATTGCCCTTGGAGCAGGGCTTGGCGTATGGGGTGTGATCAACCTCCTGGAGGGATACGGCAATGACAACCCTGGTGCAAAGTCGCAGGGAATGAAGCAGCTTATGGCGGGCGGCGGAGTTGCCCTGATCGGTATGCAGCTGATCCCCCTGCTGGCCAACCTGTTTAGCTAAGGCGGGTACCGCTTATGCTGAATATCCTCGACCAGATCGAGCAGTGGATCAAGGATTTCCTGATTGAGTGCATCACGGGGAACCTTTCCGGGCTGTTCGACCAGGTAAACGACGCGGTCGGGGACGTGGCGGCGGATGTAGCAAAGACACCCCAGACATGGAACTCTGGGGTGTTTTCCATGATCCGCTCCCTGTCAGATAACGTGATCGTCCCCATAGCCGGAATCATACTCACGTTTGTTTTATGCTATGAACTGATCAGCATGATCGTGGAAAAGAATAACATGCACGATTTTGATACATTCAACATTTTCAAGTGGATCTTCAAGGTATATGTTGCGACTTACCTTGTCACCCATACGTTTGACATCACCATGGCGATCTTCGAGCTGTCGCAGACAGTCGTGCGGCGGAGCGCCGCCGTGATCACCGGGAACACGAGCATCCGGTTTTCTGCCGTATTGGGAAGCTTGGCCTCCCAGCTTGACACGATGGGGATCGGGGAACTGTTCGGGCTTCTGGTGGAGACCGCCCTGATCCGGATCACCACACCTATCCTGTCGGTCTGTGTCATGCTGGTACTGGTGGGACGCATGGTGGAGATCTATATCTACTGTTCCGTCGGCGCGATTCCTTTCGCTACCATGACCAGCCGGGAATGGGGGCAGATGGGGAACAACTACCTGCGGGGGCTGGTGGCCCTGGGATTGCAGGGCTTTTTCATCATGGTCTGTATCGCCATTTATTCCGCACTGATCGCAGGCATCGGGGCAGCGCCCAATATCCACAAGGCGATCTGGAGCTGTGCCGGGTACACCCTGCTCTTATGCTTCTCGCTGTTTAAGACCAGCTCTATCTCCCGCTCCATATTCAATGCACATTAAAGGGGGCGCTTATGGGGGAAAGACGGATGCCGGCGCGTTACCGTATGGATGAAACCGGGCAGATGCGCCGGACATGGAACGGGAAGCTGCCGGAGGAATTTAACGAAAAAGATATGCTCCTGTTTGCCATTGATACGGATCTTCTGGTAAATGGGCGTGTGTCAGCGGAAACACAAAACGCAGTCCGGGAGGCAGGCTACCGTTATGAAAACGGGAACCTCCTGCCCCTGGAAACACAAAGAAAGGAGGCTGCTATGGAAAACCAGAAGAATACGCTGGACGTCAGCGTCAAGGTATATCCCCTTCAGGAAAAGGGAGGGAACCTGCTCGCATTTGCCAGCGCGACGGTCGGAGGCTGTTTTGCCGTGAACGGGATCCGCGTTATGGACAGCGAAAAAGGAAAATTTGTCGCCATGCCGAGCAGCAAAGGGAAGGACGGCAAATACCATGACATATGCTGCCCCACCACGGCGGAAATGCGCCAGGCGATCAATACCGCTGTCCTGGGGGAATACCAGAAAGCGGTGGAAAAACCTTCCCTGCGCGGGGCGCTGCAAAGCGCAGCAAAAGAAGCCGCCGCGCGTCCGGCCCCGGAAGCACAGAGATCAGCGGACAAAGGGGCGCGTTAAAGGATCCGTCCGGATACCGGGCGGAAAAAGGAGGAAATGAACATGGAATATCCGGAAATCTATAAACTTTCCGCAGCGGAAGCACGGGCCAGGGAGGAAACTGCCCTGTTCCGGGCTTCCCATAAACTGAACATTGCGTGCAAACATGCGGTGGAGGCGGCAATCCGGGAAAATTTTGACGGCCTCCACCTGAAAGGCGGCTGTATCAGACCGGTGATCGAGGAATACGGCATTGACCGGGTGGACTGGGTTCTGGCAAACACTGTCCAGACGAAGCAGCTTGACGGGCGTTTTTCCAGGGACAACAAAGCGTGGGCTGAGACGTTTCCGATCCCGGAAAGCGGCAATCCTGTCTTTGAGCCGCGTCTGGATTACGTTGTGGAGAGCCATCCGGCTGTGCTGGACGGTTTCATCAGCCTTGTACGCCAGGAGCGCGGCAGGGAAAAAGCGCTGCCGGAGGAAGAAAAGCCCAAACCGTCGATCCGCGCGCAGTTATCCGCGCCGCCCGCAGCCGGGGAAAAAAAACAGGCAAAAAACAGAGACCGGGAGGTGAGGTAAATGGCATTTGTACCCGTGCCAAAGGATCTGACGAAAGTAAAGACCAAGGTGGCGCTGAACCTGACAAAGCGGCAGCTGGTATGCTTCGGCCTGGGCGGGCTTATCGGGATACCGGCCTACCTTTTCAGCCGCGGCAGCATCGGGAATGAGCCGGCGGCGCTTTTGATGATCGGCCTCATGCTGCCCTTTTTTGCGTTCGGCATTTATGAAAAGGACGGGCAGCCGCTGGAAAAAGTGCTGGGAAACTTCCTTAATGTATCGTTCCTGCGGCCACCGGCCCGGCCTTACCGTACCGACAATGGCTATGCCGCCCTCATGCGGCAGGCGGA
>DERU01000116.1 GCA_002361095.1 Lachnospiraceae bacterium UBA3332 | reverse complement strand
TCTCTGCCGGGGGGCGGCGCGCCGGGCAAGGCGGGCGGTGAGAGGATGGTGAGGCATTTTCGCCTGTGCCGTCCGTGGCCTAGCGTTCCTCCCGGCGCATGGCACAACGGTTTTTTCACAGCCGGGCATGCACCGGGAGGAAATGGGGCTTAGCGGAGATGATTTTTGGCGTCCTCCCCACACACCCAGAAAGGAGAATGACCCCATGGAATGGAAGAATGGAAAGCTGCAGCTGCCGAATGTGACCCTGATGGCAATGACCAGCGTGAAGGTGATGGAGACGGTCAAAGCGATGCTTTACAGCATGCGGGGCATCGACTTTGGGGATGCCGTATTGATTTCGCACAAAAAACCGTTCTATTTGCCGGGGCGGATCCGTTTTGAGAAAACCACCAAGTTGACGGATATCGATTGCTTTAATTACAAGATGCTGTATGAACTGGGGGATTATATTCACACGGACTTTGTGATGATCGTGCATTACGACGGGTTTGTGGTGCATCCGGAGCAGTGGCGGGACGAATTTTTGGAGTATGATTATATCGGCTCCCCCTGGCCGGTGCCCGGGGACGACTTTACGTACCGGGATATTCACGGCAACTTATGCCGGGTGGGCAACAGCGTGGGGATTCGGAGCAAAAGGCTGCTTATGTTTCCGAAAAAGGAAGGAATTCCTTTTGAACCGGATCACGGATATTTTCATGAGGACGGATTTATCTGCTGCAAAAACCGGCATTTGTTTGAGGCGGCGGGCATGCGCATCGCGCCGCTGGAGGTTGCCAAATATTATGCCCATGAATCCATGATACCGGAGATCGAGGGGATTGTGCCCTTTGCGTTCCATAAGTGGGCGGGGACGAACGCGGGGTATCCAAAATTTCGGGGAAAACCGCAGGTTCTTTTGCGGGCGGAGAACAAGATTAGGAGGATGCGGAAGAAATAAGGAACGGAGGTTGGGATGGTTTACGATTGTTTTCAGTTTTTTAACGAGTTGGATATTCTGAAGCTGCGGATGCATGTGCTTTGCGATGTGGTGGATAAGTTTGTGGTCAGCGAGTCCACGGTGACGTTTTCCGGGGATAAAAAGCCGCTGTATTTTCAGGAGAACCGGGAGATGTTTGCCGAGTTTGCGGATAAGATCATCCATAGGGTGGTGGACGATACCCCCATGGATACCAACGCATTTATGCGGGACAGCCACCAGAAATGCGCGGTGGCTAGGGGGCTTGCGGGCGCGGGGCCGCAGGATGTGGTGATTTTTTCCGACGTGGACGAGATTCCCAATCCGGAAGCGGTCAAAAAGGTGCTTGCCGATTTTGACGACAGTAAAATTTACGCGCTGGCCCAGCGCAATTTCTATTGCTATCTGGACATGGAGGAGACTTCCGGCAATCTTTTGTCCATCACGGGGGAGTTTGAGGGCGTTACCGGGACGGACAGAAAATGGCTGGGAACCAAAATCTGTAAATATAGCATGCTGCAAAACTATACCACGGAACAGCTGCGGGACAAGGCGCAAAAGCACCTGATGGTGCGGGTACCCGAGGGCGGCTGGCATTTTTCCTATATGGGGGGCGGCAGGGATGAGTCCGTGGAGGAGCGGGTGAAATATAAGATCAAAAGCGCGGCCCATCAGGAATATAACAATCGTTCCACCCTTTCCAAGGTGAAGAAAAACATCAGAAACCATCAGGATATTCTGGGAAGGGAAAGCAGATTCGAGATCGTGCCCATCGACGAAAGCTATCCGGTTTATCTGCGGGAGCACCTGGACGAATACCGCTATCTGATGTATCCTGCGCAAAAAACATTTTTGGAAAAGCTGCTGGGACGATGAAAGGATGGAAAGGGCATGCCGAAAGTATCGATTTGTGTGCCGGCATACAAGAATCCGGAAGGGATAGCGCGCCTGCTGGCCTCGGTGGCAGGGCAGACGTTTGCGGACTACGAGGTGATCGTGACGGACGATTCCCCGGATGAAAGCGTGGAAGCCGTTGTGCGAAAGGCGGATATCGCGAATCTTTTTTACCATAAAAACGAAAAACGTCTGGGAGCTACGGCAAACTGGAACGAGGCGGTCCGGCGGGCGCGGGGCGTTTACATTAAGATGATGCATCATGACGACTGGTTTTGCGACGCGGACAGTCTGGGACGTTTTGTCGCGCTTTTGGACGGTGCGCCGGGTGCGGTATTGGCCTTTAGCGGGAGTATGCAGATCACGCTTTCGCAGGGGCGGGAGACGGGCGGTTTTGCCCGGGGCATCAGCGGCGGGCAGGAAGCGTTGCTGCGGTCAGATTGGCGGAATCTGTTTTTAGGGAACGTTATCGGCGCGCCCAGCGCCACGATTTACCGGAAAAATCCTAATGTGTACGAGGAAGCGCTCACCTGGCTGATGGATATGGAATATTACATGCGCCTATTGCGGGAAAAGCCGGCGTTTGCATGTACTGCAGAACCATTGGTGTGCATCGGCGTAAGCGAAAGCCAGCTGACGGAAAGCTGCCGGGCGGACGGGGAACTGAATTTGTTTGAATATGGCTGGCTGTTTCGGGAGTTTGGGCTTTTGGGCGAAAAAAAATACCGGGATAAGATGGTGGAGGTGGCATTGAAGTTTAAGATACCTTACCGGGGCCTCAAGCCTTACGGGATTCCCCGGAAGGAATACCAAAAAGCGTCTCGCAAAAAGCAGCGGGAGGATTTTTGGTTTTTGCTGGGGGTTGCGCGGAGAAAGATTTTGGAGCGCTGCGGCATGGCGGGGAAAAAGCGTACGGATGGAAACAAAAATGACGAATGACACGGATAAAAAGCAGTGGAATACAGAGCGGGCGGGAACGGCCTGTTTTTATATAGGGCTTATTTTGGAAGTCCTGATCGTGATTTTGGATAAAAGCAGCTGGATCAATCCGGTGGAAGGACAGTTGTTTCGGGTCAGTTTCCTCTTTTTTGCCCTGAAGGTGTGTTTTACCAAATATACGTACCGGGAATGGGCGGCCATCGTTTTTGCCGGAGGAGTGGCGGCAGTCTGTTACCTGGTTTCCACCAGGGATGAGGCGGTCCGGGTGGTGGTTTTTTGCGTGGCCATGAAAGGGGTATGCCATAGGAAAGCGATGAAAACCGTATTTTTCGGAACCGTTGCCGGAATGGCAGTGTTGGCGGCGCTGGCCTTTATGGGCGTTCTCGGGGAAGTGTTCGACGCAGGGGTAGGATTTGGGTTTAAGGCGGAGCGCACAAGGCTGTGTCTGGGCGTGGGCAACAGCAATGCGCTGGCCTGCATGATCTGGGCACTGATGACGCTTGGTATTTATTTATACCATGAAAAAATGCGGTGGCAGCATTATGCGCTGCTGGCGGTGCTGACCGGGCTGACTTATGTGGCCACCGTGACCCGCACTGCTTTGGCGGTGATGGGGGCTACCATTGTCCTGGCCTGTCTGATGCAGTATGTCAAAAAGCTGCGGCAGGCGGCATGGGTGTATGCGGGAGGAATTTTGGCGGTTCTGGGGGGCGTGGGGTTTTCGGTGTACGCGGCCTACATCTCGGACTGGTATGAGTTTTTGCCGGAGACGGTGGTGAAGATCGACCGTTTCCTGACGGGACGCATCACCAGCATTTATGCGTTTTTAAACGGCGGCGGCGTGCTTGAAAACTGGAAGCTGTTTTCGGATCCGGATTATGTGGAATACTTTGATATGGGCTATGTGCGGTTGTTTTTCTGGTACGGCATCATTCCCGGCACGCTTAGCGTATTGGCGTTGTGCGCCCTTTTGTGGCAGTGCAGGAAACAGAAGGATTATATGGGCTTTGTGCTGACGCTCTCTTTCGCCATGTATACGGTGATCGAGGCGCATGCGGTTTCGGTATATATTGCGAGAAATTATGTCCTGCTTTTGATGGGGGCTTACTGGCCCTGTATGCTCCGGTTCGGTAAAAATGCTTCCGGGGGGCAGGAACTTTACTGGTGGAGGATTTTGCGGCCGGTTTTGCACGGGCGCAGCGCCGCAAAATAGCGGTTGGAGCGGATGGTATGCGGAAAGTATTGATGGTCGGTCCGGGCAGGAACGTACACGGCGGGATTTCCGGCGTGGTGAACAATTACTATGCGGCCGGGCTGGACAAAAAAATCAGGCTTTGTTATATTGCCACGATGGTGGAGGGGAGTAAAGCAAGGAAGCTGCTGCAGGCGGGGATCGCCTACCTGCGCTTTTTGGCCGTACTGCCCCGCTATGAGATTGTGCATGTGCATATGGCGTCGGATTCCAGTTATTACCGGAAATCCGTCTTTATCCGGACGGCGCATTTTTTCGGGAAAAAGATTGTCTTGCACCAGCACGGCGGTGACTTTACCGGATTTTACCGCCGGGAACTGGGCGAAAAGGGGCGTGTCCGGGTGCGCTGTACGCTTGCCATGGCGGACGAGTTTCTGGTTCTTGCTCCGGTGTGGAAAACTTTTTTCGGGGAAATCATCGGGGAGGAAAAGATCACGGTACTGCCGGATGCCATCCCTGTTTCCAAACGGGAGCCCAGGGAGTACGGGCAGCACAGAATTTTGTTTTTGGGACGGCTGTGCCGGGAGAAGGGAGTACGGGAATTACTTGCCTGTGTCCCTGCGCTGCGGGAACGGTTTGCGGATGTCAAAATTTATCTGGGCGGCATCTGGGAGGACGGGGACCTGCAGGAAGAAGCGGCCCGCTATCCGCAGCAAGTGGAGTGGCTTGGCTGGGTTTTTGGTGACGAGAAGAAAAAATATTTACGGGAATGCGATATTTTTGTTCTGCCCACCTATTTTGAGGGACAGTCGCTGTCCGTCATGGAGGCAATGGAGGCCGCCTGTGCGGTGGTTGCTTCGGATACCGGGGGAATCCCCATGATGATCTCCCATCAAAAAAGCGGCCTTTTGGTAAAGCCCAAAGACGCGGAAGCACTGAAAGAAGCGCTTCTTGCGGCGTTGGAGGATCCGGCGCTGTGCAGGCGGCTGGGCGAACAGGCAAGGGAGACGGTAGAAAAGGAATTCTCCATGGAAGAAAATATGCGTCGTTTGCTGCAAATTTACGAAAGGGTGGCAGGAAAACTTGAGTGCCCGCCACAGCGGGTAGATGGGAGCAAAGATGGAACGGTATAAAATCAGCGTCGTAGTACCGGTTTACAATGCGGAACAATATTTGACACAATGTGTGCAAAGCCTGCAAAGACAGCGCTATGGCAATTTGGAGATCGTGCTGGTGGACGACGGTTCTGCGGACGGCAGCGGGCCGATGTGCGATGCTTTTGCCCGGCAGGACGTAAGAATCCGGGTGGTTCACAAAAAAAACGGGGGACTGGTGTCCGCTTGGAAGCGGGGTGTGGCGGCGGCGGACGGGGATTACATCTGCTTCGTGGACAGCGACGACTGGATTGACGACACGATGCTTTGCGAGATGGGGGCTTTTTTAACCGGAGGGAAACGGGAGATCATCGCCAGTGATTATGTGATTGAAAAAGAAGGCGGCGGACGGCAGTTCGTCTTTCAGCAGCTGCCCCCGGGGGAGTATACGGGGGAACGGCTGGAAAAAGAGGTGGTCAGAAATCTGCTGGGCCATGAAAAGCGGTATCTCTGCATTTCCCGCTGTATGAAGCTGATTTCCCGCAGCCTGGTGTGCAAAAACGCGGTGTACAGCGATCCGGCCGTCCGGATGGGGGAGGATATGACGCTGATTCTTCCGGCCCTGCTTGACTGTGAGCGGGTGGTGGTCATGGATCATAAAGCTTATTACCATTACCGCTATGTGCCGGCTTCCATGGTGCATCGCTATGACGCAGGATTTTATGAAAGTATCCGGCTGCTGTACCGTATTGTGCAGCGGGTGGTGGAAGACAAATCGGAAGGGGAAGCGCGGACGTTTCTGGAAGGGCAGGCGCGGCGGGAATATATTTTTCTGCTGCTGCTGGTTCTCAAAAACGAGGCCCGCGGAAATCCGGAAGGCTATCTTGCAAACATCGCCCGGATCTGCCGGGAGCCTGCGGTGCGGGAACTGGTGGGGAAAAACCCGGTGGAAGTGCGGCAATTGTCCAACCGGCTTTTGTATGCCGTGTTGAAAAAACCAAGCGATGGGAGGATACGGCTTTTACGGCTGGCCATGGTTTTGTTTTATCTGGGGAAATAAAGCGGCAGTTTTTCAACCGTGAATTTACGTCCGTTAAAGCGGACAGAAGGGTTAGTATGGCTGTGAAAATGCAAGACAGGGAAAAAAATCCGCTGATCAGTGTGATTGTGCCTGCCCATAACGCGCAGGATTTTTTGGAGGATTGTGTGGACAGCATTTTGGCGCAGACCTATCGGCCGCTGGAAATTCTGCTGGTCAACGACGGCTCCAGGGACCGGACCGGTCAGGTCTGTCAAAAACTGCAAAAGGCCCATGAAAATATCGTCGTCATTTCCATGGAGGACAAAGGCGTTTCCGCAGCGAGAAATGCGGGAATCGAGCGGGCGCAGGGGGCATACGTGACTTTTGTGGATATGGACGACCGTATCCATCCGCTCATGCTGGAAGTTTTATACCGGGAACTGACCCGCACGAAAAGCGACCTGGCAGGCTGTGGTTTTTTTTGCTGGAGCAGCCTGCAGGAATGGGAGCGGGGTGCGCACGATGGGGAGACGAAAGAAAGCGCGGGCCGGATTTTTACCCAAAAAGAGTTTGTTTTACAGGGAATTTTGCAAAACGATATCCGTTGTTGGAGCAAGCTGTATAAAAAAGACTGTCTGCAAAATGTCCGCTTCCGGGAGGGGCTTACCATTGGGGAGGATATGCTGTTTTTAGTGGATCTTGCGCCCTATCTGACCCGGACGGTTTCCGTGGATTTTGCGGGCTACGGCTATTTTCAAAATCCTGCGGGGGCGATGAACCGGAAGTTTGTACCGGCTTATATGGATCAGATCCGGTGCTGGAAGATGGCCGGGGAACAATTGTCTGACTGGGCAGAGGTGCAGGAAGGTCTTACGCGGCAGGAGACAGAGGGATTCAGGGTCGTTTTGGCGGCCCGCCTGATGACGGGGATTTTACTGACGGCAGGCAAGCTTGCGGAATTGGAAAATAAAGAGCGGCGCGCTTATCAGTCTTATGTGCGGGACTGTCACGGTCAGCTGCGGGAATGTCTGCGGCAGGGGGCATCTACCGCCGGACTGGATGCGGGATATCGGTGTAAGGTAAAGTTTTTTGCGGCTTTTCCGGCGGGGTATATGTGGCTGTACGGGCTTTGGAAGAAGGGAAGGAAATAGGGCTATGATCATCATACAGGTGGCCGGGGGACTGGGAAACCAGCTGCAGCAATATGCGCTTTACCAAAAATTTCTGGCAATGGGGAAAGAAGCCCGTCTGGATCTTTCGTGGTTTGACAAAAAAGGAACGGAGAACGGGAAAGTCACCGGGCGCAGGCTGGAACTTTCCGAACTGAAAGGGATTTCCTACCAGGTATGTACGAAGGGGCAAAAGCGCGCGCTGACCGGAGGGGACGGGATCGGCGGGAGGCTGGTACGGAGGCTGGCCCCTTTTCTGACACACCGTTTTTCGGAGAGCGGCATTTATCATCCGGAAATTTTTGCGCTGGATGACTGCTATCTGGAGGGATATTTTGCCTGTGAAAAATATTATGCGGATATTTTGGACAGACTGCGGCGGCAAATCCGGTTTCCAGAAAGCGGCAATCCGCAAAACGCTGCGCTGGCCGCCGCCATGCGGGAAGGGACGTCCGTGAGCGTGCATATCCGCCGGGGGGATTATAAAAATCCGGAAAATGCCGCCATGTTCGGCAATATCTGCACGCCGGATTATTACCGGGGAGCCATGGATTTTGTGCGAAAGCAGGCGCCGGACGCCCGTTTTTACCTGTTCTCCGACGATATTGCGGATGTGCGGGAACATTTCCCGGCAGAAGCGTTTACGGTGGTGGATGTCAACCACGGCGCGGACAGCTATTATGATATGTGGCTGATGAGCCAATGCCGGCATAATATTTGCGCGAATTCCACTTTCAGCTTTTGGGGGGCGAGGCTGAACGCGCATCCGGATAAAATCATGGTGCGTCCCACTGTCCACAAAAACAGTCAGACATTTGTGAAAGAGGAGATGGAAGAGTTGTGGAAAGGCTGGCATTTTGTGGATCCGCAGGGAAGACTGCAGTAGTGCAGCGGCTGAAAAACCATATGTGACAGTTGGGGGTTAGGTTGAAAAACCATATTCGACAGTTTTTCAACCGTGAATTTACGCCCGCTAAAGCGGGCAGAAAGGTTATAATGAAGGACGACAAAATTGTTTTGTATATGCATGCCGGAAGCGGCAACCACGGTTGTGAGGCTATCGTCAACAGCCTTTGCAGGATGCTGCCAAAGCCTGCCATCCTGATGACCAACCGGCCTTGGGAGGACCGGAAGTATTCCCTTGCCTCCCTGTGCGATACATTTGTGGAAGAAAGGAATCTGGAAAAAAACGTTTTTGTCCATGCATGGTATTATGCCTGGAGAAAGGCATTTGGCGATCCGGAGAGTTTTATGCGCTACCGTTACCGGGATATCCTGGGAAAAAATCTGCACCGGCTCAATATTTCCATCGGCGGGGACAATTACTGCTATGACAATATGCTGGACAGGCTGCTTTTGGCAAACCGGGCGTTTCACAGGCAGGGCGCCCGGACGGCGCTGCTGGGCTGTTCCATTGAGCCTGCGCTTTTGGAGCGGGAAGAAATCGCGGAGGACATGCGGCTTTATGATGCCATTGTGGCCAGGGAGACCATCACCTATGAAGCGCTTTGCAGGGTTTGTGAGGAGGGCAGGGTGCATTTCTGTCCGGATCCGGCTTTTTTGCTGGAGACAGAGTATGCTCCGCTGCCGGAAGGATTTGCGGAGGGGAATACGGTGGGAATCAACCTAAGTCCCATGGCGGTGGAAAATGAGGCCCGCCCGGGCATTACCATGGAGAATTACAAAGCGCTGATCGCCCATATTTTGGATACCACCGATATGCGGATCGCGCTGATTCCCCATGTGGTCTGGGAAAACAACGACGACCGCGGGCCCCTTTCGGAACTTTACAGGACATTTGGAAAAACCGGGCGTGTGGTTCTTTTGGAGGACGCTTCCGCCGTGCGGCTGAAAGGATACATTGGCCGCTGCCGGATGTTCATCGGCGCCAGAACCCATGCGACCATTGCGGCCTATTCCTCCTGTGTGCCCACGCTGGCGGTGGGATATTCCGTAAAGGCGCAGGGGATTGCGAAAGACCTGTTCGGTACGGCGCAAGGGTATGTGCTGCCGGTACAGAAGCTTTCCCACAGGGAAGAACTGATCGAAGCGTTCGCATGGCTGCAGGGGCAGGAGGAAGCCATGCGCGCACATTTGCAGGCCGTCATGCCTCAATACCGGCAAAAAGCGGCCGGGGTGAAAGATATTCTGGAAGAATTGGCCGGGTGACCGACGGACGTCATGGCGTTTTTGGCAGAAAGGAAACGGAGGGATATATGGAAATACGGGCATTGGCACAACAGGCGGCAGAACAGCTTTCGTCTTATCCGTCCGTGAACGCCAAAGAAAGATGCAAACGGCTGTTGAAATCGGGCGTTTTGCGGCAGAAGACCGCGCCCATCGACCGTTTTTCGTGGCCGTGCGCGATGCTGGGGGAAGGGCTTTTGGAGGCTTTTTCTGCCACCGGGGAAAACGCGTATCTGATAGCGTCGGCCGGGTATCTGCAGCGGTGGAAAACCCGCAAATTTCCCATTTACTATGTGGATAACATTATGAACGCAAACCTGGCCCTGCGGATAGAAGACGCAGTTTTGCAGGGCGGGGAGAACTCTTTTAGCGCTGCCGGGAGACAGGAACTTTTAGAGATCTGTAAAGAGGCACAGAAAGCCTGCGCAGACTGGATTGTCCGCTCGGCGCGGACACCGGACGGGATTTTGGCATACCGGCAGCATCATCCGGACTGGGTGTTTGCGGATACGCTGGGAATGGTCTGCCCTTTTTTGTGCGGATACGGTGTACAAAAAGGGGAGGCGTCCTTTGTGGAACTGGGGGTAAAGCAGCTTATGCGGTTTGTGGAAAAAGGCATGGATGCCAAAACCGGCCTGCCCTATCACGGATACGATGAAAAAACCGGGCTCAAGTACGGGATTATCGGCTGGGGACGGGCTTGCGGCTGGATGTTAACGGGTTTGGAACAAAGCTTGCGCCATCTTCCTAAAAGCCATTCCTCCTACGGGGAACTTTTGCGGGCGTTCCAGAGGCTGGCGGCATCTTGCGTGGCCTGGCAGAGGGCGGACGGCGGTCTTTCCTGGCAGCTTTGTGCGGCGGAAGGCCCCCGGGACAGTTCGGCGGAGGCGATGATCGGTTTGGCGGTGGCCAGGGGAAGGGCGGCCGGGCTTTTGCAGGATTGCGCGGGGGAAGCGCCGGATTTTTACGGCAGCTTTACGGGACGGCTCCGAAAGAGACTGGAATCGTCTTGCGTACAGGGCAGAATGGGGGATTGCTCCGGGGAGTGCAGGGGCTTTGCGGAATACCCCCAAAATTACGGCTGTTATCCTTGGGGGACAGGCGGTGCGCTGGCGTTTTTTGCGGCGGAGAAAAGTTTCGGAAAGGACTGACGGGAAGGACAATGGGAAGAGTCAGATATGCAACCAGAAATATATTGTTCGGACTGGGCGGCAATGTGGCGACCATGCTGGTGCATTTTTTCCTCCGGCACGTGTTCGTGATGCGTCTCGGCGACGCGCTGGTGGGGGTGGAGGGACTTTACACGGATATTCTCACCATGCTTTCGCTGGCGGAACTGGGCGTGGGAACGGCGGTAAACTACAGTCTCTACGGGCCGGTGGCCAGAGGGGAAAAGGAAAAAGTCAAGTCCTATATGCGTCTGTACAGGAGGGCCTATCGTATCATCGCGACGGTGATCGCTACCGTGGGGGTTTTGCTGACGCCTTTTTTGCAGTGGATTGTCAAAGAGCCGGGGCAGATTCCCTTAGGGGATCTGCGGCTCTATTACCTGATTTTTCTGTTCAATACGGTGAGCACTTATTTTATGGCTTATAAATACAGCCTGGCCAACGCGGAGCAGAAAAATTATATGCAGACCAACGCGGCGGCCCTGACCAAAATGATCACCATGGCAATACAGGTGGCGGCGCTTTTGGTATTGCCCAATTTTCTGCTCTATCTTATGATTCAGACGGGGACGGAACTCGCGCAGAAAATTTTTATGAGCCGGTATTTGGATAAGAAGTATCCTCTCTTACGGGAAAAAGAGGTGGAAGATTTGTCCGAAGAGGAAAGCGGGGAGGTGGCCAAAAAGGTCAAAGCGCTGATGATGCACCGGTTGGGGGATATGGCGAGACTGCAGACGGACAGCGTGATCATTTCCGGCTTTTTGGGGGTGGTGCAGGTAGGGCTGATGAACAACTACAAGCTGGTGGTCAATTCCGCATCCAGTTTTGTCAATGTGATTTTTAACTCGGTAATTTCCAGCTTCGGGAACCTGATTGCCACAGAGGAGGAGGAAAAACAGTTTTCCCTGTTCAAGGTGTACCGCTTTTTTGCCATTTGGATATACGGCTATTCGGCGGTGGGATTCTTGCTGCTGCTGTCGCCGTTTATTGAGTTGTATCTGGATAAAGCCCATGTGCTGGCAGCGCCTATAGTGATTTTGTATTTGACGGATTATTTTTTTAAAGGGGAACGGATTGTACTTTCCAACTTTAAGACTGCGGCCGGAGTTTTTGAACAGGACAAATACCTGACGCTGATACAGGGAGGCGTCAATCTGGTGATTTCCCTTGCCCTGGTGACCAAAATCGGGATGGCGGGCGTCTATATCGGGACGGTACTTTCCGGACTCATCGCCAACCTCACGAAGCCGGTGGTGATATACCGGGTATGCTTCCACAGAAGCGCAAGGTCTTATTTTGCGGATTCTTTCAAATATCTGGGGGTGATGGCGGTTACGCTGGCCGTTTTGGTTCCGCTGCGGCAGGCGTGGCTTACGCAGGTGACGGTGTGGAACTTTGCCGGCATGGCGGTCTTGGTCACGCTGGTGTTCAACGGCCTGTTTTTGCTGGCGTTTGGACGGTCGGAGGAATTTGGCTACCTTTACAGGATGGCTGCCGGAAGGATGAAAAGAGGATAGGGAAATAGAAAATATTGTCGGGAAAAAGGAGGGTGTTGATTTAAGATGAAAGTATTGGTGACAGGAGTAGCGGGGCAGTTGGGACATGATGTGATGAACGAACTGGCAAAAAGGGGATATGAAGGGATCGGGTCTGATCTTGCGCCCGCCTATAGCGGCATTGCGGATGGCACGGCGGTGACAGCCATGCCTTATGTGCAGCTGGATATCACGGATCGGGAGAAGGTGGAGGAGGTGTTTGCCGACCAAAAGCCCGATGCGGTGGTGCACTGTGCGGCGTGGACGGCGGTGGATTTGGCGGAGGATGTAGAAAAGCAGGAGACGGTGCGTCTGGTCAATGTGGTGGGAACCCAAAATATTGCGCTGGCCTGCAAAAAGCCGGACTGTAAACTGGTCTATCTTTCCACGGATTATGTGTTTGACGGGCAGGGGACGAAGCCCTGGGAGCCGGACTGCAAGGACTACCGCCCATTGAGCGTGTACGGCAAAACCAAACTGGAAGGGGAGTTTGCGGTGGCGGACAATCTGGAAAAGTATTTTATCGTCCGCATTGCATGGGTGTTTGGCGTAAACGGTAAAAACTTTATCAAAACCATGCTGCAGCTGGGGAAAACCCATGATACCATCCGGGTGGTGAACGACCAGATCGGTACGCTGACCTACACCTTTGATTTGGCCAGACTTTTGGTGGATATGATCGAGACGGACAAATATGGTTATTACCACGCGACCAATGAGGGCGGTTATGTGAGCTGGTATGAGATTACAAAAGAAATTTTCCGGCAGGCCGTCGAACTTGGGCATGGGGAATACGCAGAAGAGCGGGTGCGGGTCATTCCGGTGACGACGCAGGAATACGGTGTCTCCAAGGCAAAACGTCCGTTTAATTCCCGTTTGGATAAAAGTAAGCTGGGGCAGAACGGGTTTATGCCCCTGCCGGACTGGAAGGATGCGCTGCACCGGTATTTACGGCAGATCGAGTTTTGAAAAATATTGCGGGAACGAAAGGATTTTTTATGAGACACAGTGTCATTTTAATTCCATCCCTGTCTCCTGATCCGCAATTGGTTTCCTACGTGGCGGAATTGATGGGGCAGGGTTTTTCCCGTATGATTGTGGTGAACGACGGAAGCGGGAAAGAATGTGATCCGATCTATGCACAGCTTTTGGCCATGGGATGCGTTGTACTGCAGCATGCCGCCAACTATGGAAAAGGACGGGCGCTTAAGAACGGATTTAACGAATTTTTAAACCGGTTCGGAACGGAAGAGTCGGTGCGCGGCGTGATCACGGTGGATTCCGACGGGCAGCATCTGGTCAGGGATGTGATCCGGATGGATGAAAGAATGGCAGATGCAGGAGAAAACCGGCTCTTTTTGGGCGTCCGGAATTTTGACGGGGCCAAGGTGCCTTTTAAAAGTAAATTCGGCAACAAAGTTACCTGCTTTTTCTTCCGTCTGCTGTACGGAACCAAAATCAGCGATACCCAGACCGGCCTGCGGGGCATACCCAAAAACTGTGTGTCCCGCTTTTTGACGCTGAAAGGGGAACGTTTCGAATACGAAACGTCCATGTTGATTGCGGCGGTGAAAAACCGGATTGCCCTGGAAGAGATGACAATCGAGACGGTGTATCTGGAGGAAAACAAGGGCACGCATTTCCGGCCGCTGCAGGATTCCCTTATTATCTATGGCATCCTGCTGGGGGGATTTTTGAAGTACACCTTGTCCTCACTGAGTGCTTCCCTGTTGGATATCGCGCTGTTTTCCCTGCTGTCCGTATGGATGACGGGAACGGAAGGGATTTGGATTGCCACAGCGCTGGCGCGGCTGGTATCCTCAATGTATAATTATGCCGTCAACCGGAAAGTGGTATTTGCAAGCCGGAAGAATCCGGGAAGTTGTCTGTGGCGCTATTATCTTCTCTGTGCGGCGCAGGCCGCCTGCTCTGCGGCGCTGGTATCAGGCGCTGTGGGATGGTTTGACGTGCCGAAAACATGGTGCAAGGTTGCGGCGGACACCCTCCTGTTTTTTGTCAGCTACCAGATACAAAGGCGGTTTGTTTTTGGGGAGAAAGGGGAATCATAAAGGATAGGGAGGCCGAACTGTTGTTACTTTTTACGGGGTGGGGAAGGGCTTGGGCTAAGCCGGAGGGCATAGGAGGCGCGGACTAGGCGGAAGCGGCGGCGGACGCGCAGGGGTTTCCTGCGGCTGCATATCCGGAACGGAACGGGGCCGGCGGAGAATTTCCCGTTTCGGATATTATCGCAGGAAATCCCTATACATCCGCCGCCGCATCCGCCCGGTCCACGTGCCTGCCCCCCTCCACCCGTGCCCTCCTGTACCGGCCGCAAAATGGATTTCCGTGGCCTTAGCCTTGTTCTTCTTTTTACAGTTCATTGATTGTTTCGGTTACTGCCATATTACGCATTCTCTTGGAGGGTGCATAAACTGCAGAAAATGTCGCCGCCAGGACAAATACAGTTACAACCAGAAGCCGTGAAACCGGCAATGACCAGACAGCATAGGCAAAATGATCCAGGATCAAAATATTAAAAAGCGCCTTTCCAATCAACAGTCCCAAAATACATCCAATCACACAGCCGGACAGCGCATAGGTAACGGCTTCAGCAAAAATCATCTTTGTAATCTGTCTGCTGTCCATTCCTACGGCACGCATTGCCCCATACTGTTTCGTTCTTGCGGATACACTTAAAGAAATACTGTTCATAATATTCAGTATGGTAACAAGTGCAATGATAGCCAAAAAGCCATAAACACATGATACAAATGCAACATACGTACCTAATGTACTTTGGTCTCTCCCATCTTTCAGTATGCCATTTTCACCCAGCTTATCCTGAATGGCGGATACGTCCATATCCGTCATATCAGGCGCTGCCTGTACCAAAATCATAGAATAACCGGTGATACCGGTAAGACGTGTAAAGGTTTCATCGGATACAATTACCGATATTTTGCCATGAGAAAGTCCGTCTTCACTAAAAATATCATATTTAAGCATACCTGCAATGTTCAAAGCTGCCCCCTGCAGCCGTATGGAATCGCCGATTTCAAGCGGCGCATTTTCATCACAAATAATAAATGCGCCATCGTTATTCCCACGGACTTTGGAAAGATCACTGCCTTTTTTCAGCATATGGTCTTTCTTCAACGCTTCCAGATCGAAATCCCCGTAAGAAATCAAATCAACCGACTCCGGCGAACCGTCCCTGCCCAATTCTGCCGGAACATCGAATAAACTGCGCCGCCCGAATAGATTGTCCACGCCATTCATGGCACGGACGGCATCCATGAACTCACTTGGGATGTTGTCCGCACCGTCTGCGCTGATAATCGTAATATCGGAAGCGCTGGCAGACTGCGGAAGGAGATAGCCCACGAAATCCAACAGAACGGTAAAAGTCAAGAACAGAATGATACTTAGGGCAAAAGAACCGGTCATCAGGAAAAGATTCTTTTTGTCTTCCCTTGCATGGTGGATTCCAAGGGCAGTGTCAATAGAAAAGAACCCTGTACGGATGCCCCGGTGAACCCTTTTTATTTCATTTCCATTTCCTGAAACCGCCGAAATCGGAGATACCCTAGACGCCCGTTTCGCAGGCGCTCTGGCCGCAAGCAGCACTGTGACCGTTCCCATTACAATGCCGCTCACAATACCGATCAGACTGATTCCAAAAAGGGGAATGGCAGTATACTCCTCTTTGACAACAAACTTTAAAATTGCACACAGTACCCATGTGCTGACCGTTCCCAGCAAAACGCCAATCGGAATAGCCGTCTTACACCAGTTAAGAGCCTCCAGCTTTACGAAACGGGCAAGTTGTTTACGGCTCATACCGATACAGCGCATCATCCCAAAAAACTTTGTCCGCTGCGTTACTGTACTGTTAATACTGCCTGAAATCATCAGTACACCGGCAACCAGAATCAACACAAACAGCGCTCCGGCAGTCAGGAAAATGGTTTGCCCCATGTTTGTATCCATAATGGTCCGGAATGTAAATGCCTGCTCATGCTTTTCCGTAAGCTTTGCCATTTCCATACGCATCTCCATATCTGCCATGCCAAAAATAGTCGTCACTAAGAATACGGCAAGGACAATGCACAAAAGTGTCATTCGGTTTTGACGGCGGTGTACTCTGGCAGAAATTGGGATTAAACTCAGATAGCTGCTCATTGTATGTCTCTTCATTCCGCACACCTCCCCAAATCTGTCAATATCCCGTCAGATACTTTCAAGACCCGGTCTGCAGTCTGTGCAATGCCAGGGCTGTGGGTAATCATAACGATTGTCTGTTCATATATTCTTGATGCTTCTTTCAACAGGGCAATGACCTCACTGCTGTTCTGCGTATCAAGATTTCCGGTCGGCTCGTCGGCAAGGATTAACGACGGGCGCGTGATGAGGGCTCGCCCAATCGCCACTCGCTGCTGCTGTCCGCCTGATAGCTGGCTCGGCAGATGGTTACGCCGCTCTTTCAGATTAAGAACCGAAAGCAATTCTTCCAGATATTTTTTATTCGGCTTTTGATAATCCAGCAGCACGGGAAAAATGATATTCTGCTCAACAGTCAGTTCCGGGATCAAGTTGAATGCCTGGAAGACAAAGCCGATATTCCTCCGTCTGAAAATGGTGAGTTCGCGGTCATTCATGGAAAAGATTTCTTTTCCGGTGACGGTCACCTTTCCTGCGGTTGGCGTATCGAGCGCGCCTATCATATTAAGAAGCGTACTTTTCCCGGAACCGGATTCCCCAACGATAGCTACGTACTCGCCCTTAGAAACGGAAAAACTGACTTTCCTTAAAGCATGTACGGCAGTTTCACCGCTTCCATATGTTTTACTGATATTGCTGACTTCCAATAAATCCATGTGCATAAATGCCTCCTTACGTTTTGATAGGATCAAATATAACAGAGGAATCCTACAGCAATATTACAATTACCCTACAATTTTGTAGGAATATGATTTTTCAAATCAGGAAATTCATTGTAAAAGCGGTTCCCACCCCCAGCGTACTACGGACTTCGATCGTCCCGTTATGGGCCTGCACAATGGCTTTTGTAAGCGGAAGACCAAGACCGATACCTTGCGTGTCCTTGGAAAAACGGCTACGGTAAAACCGCTTAAAAATATGATACAGGTCTTCCGGGTGTATACCGCTTCCGTTATCTTTTACAGTAATTTGAACCATGGAAGCAAACGCCCGCCATTCAATATGGACAATGCCGCCCTTTTTGGTATGATCAAGGGCATTTTTGACAAGATTGCTGATGGCTTCCGTGATCCAGTTGCGGTCACACAATAAAGTAATTTCTTCACTGCCGGACAGGCAGATTTCTTTTTCCTCCTGCCTGGCGCGGAACAGAAAATGTTTCCTGATATTTTCCGCAACCTCGGATACGTTTTCTAAAGACTTTTCTAATATTACCGTACCCGCGTCCAGTTTTGCGACTTTCAGAAGGTTTTGTACCAGCGTTTCGATTCTGTCAAGTTCCTGTTCGGAAAGCCGGCTGAATTCCTCTATAGCCGGCAAATCTTTTGCTTCGTCCTGTATAAGTCCATTGTAAATATTGAGGGCGGCAAGCGGCGTTTTTAACTGGTGTGAAATATCCAGTATTGTATGATGCAAAAATTTCTTTGCACTTTTCTCATTCTCCGCATGGGCGTTCAGGATTGCAACCAATGAATTTACTTCATGGAACAGCCTGTATAATTCACCCTCGTCGTTGCACTCAATCGTAACATTTTTATTGCCGGATATATATTCTGTAATCTGCGCTATCGCATTTTCCATGATTTCGTGCTGCTCCTTAAAATACACATAGCAAAGCAGCAGTATTACAGCCGCCATACACAAACCGCAAACGATAATGTAAGACGCCGCACTTTTAACTTCAAAGGCTGCCAACAACACTGAAATCACTGTAAAAGCTATGGCACACAATAAAATACCGGCAAAAAGAAAGCTGATCTTTCGGTTTGCAAATATTTTCATCCTGTACCTCAATCTGTCGTATTCCATT
>DERU01000223.1:21431-21563 GCA_002361095.1 Lachnospiraceae bacterium UBA3332 | reverse complement strand
CCGCCGCTACCGGAATGCCAATGGCATTGTAGAAAAAAGCCCAGAAAAGATTCTGTTTAATGTTGCGCATCACCGCCCGGCTCAAGGATACCGCCGAACAGACATCCATCAAATCGCTTTTCATCAAAACAA
>DERU01000223.1:588-21081 GCA_002361095.1 Lachnospiraceae bacterium UBA3332 | reverse complement strand
CCCGCGCCGATGGCAATGCCCACATCCGCCCGGGCAAGGGCCGGCGCGTCGTTGATACCGTCGCCAACCATCGCCACCTTTTTCCCCGCATTTTGCAGTTCCTGAATTTTCTGTTCTTTATCCTGCGGAAGCACCTCCGCGACCACTGTTTTGAGACCCACCTGCCTGCGGATTGCTTCCGCCGTCCGGGCATTGTCGCCGGTCAGCATGACTACATCCATACCCATCCGGGTCATCTGCGCAATGGCTTCCCGGCTGGTAGGCTTCACCACGTCCGCCGCCGCAATCACACCGAGAAGTACGTTCCCCTTTGCGAACAGCAGCGGCGTCTTCCCTGCGTCTGCCAGGGTTTCCAGCAGGCCCTCCATTTTTTCTGTCCGGACGTTTGCCGTCTCCATCAGTTTCCGGTTTCCCGCATAACAGACCGTCCCTCCGATCTGCCCCAAAATCCCCTGCCCCGGGAGCAAGCGGTATCCCAAAACCTCTGCAGGCAGTACCCCGCCCTGCTTTGCCCTTTCCAGAATCGGCTCCGCAAACGGATGGCTGGACATTTTTTCCAAAGACGCCGCCACCTCCAGCAGTTCCCTTTCGGACACGCCCCGTGCAGGAAGGACATCCGTCACCGCAGGCTTTCCTTCCGTGACGGTTCCGGTTTTATCCAGCACTACGGTATCGATGCTGTGGGTTATCTCCAAAGCCTCCGCCGATTTGATCAAAATCCCGTTGGCCGCGCCCCGTCCGGTTCCCACCATAATGGCGGTGGGGGTTGCCAGCCCCAGTGCGCAGGGACAGGAAATAACCAGTACGGAAATCGCCACGGCCAGCGCAAACTCAAAGCTGTATCCCAAAAACAGCCAGACAACGGCCGCCAGTACCGCAATGGCAATAACCGCCGGCACAAAAACTCCGCTGACCTTATCCGCAAGCTTGGCAATAGGGGCTTTGGAGGACGTGGCCTCATCCACCAGCGCGATGATTTTGGAAAGCGTCGTATTCTCTCCTACCGCCGTAACCTGCATTTTAAAATAACCGGTTTTGTTGATGGTTCCCCCGGTCACACGGCCGCCCTCCTGCTTTTCCACAGGCACTCCTTCCCCTGTGATCGCTGACTCGTCAAGAAACGCATATCCTTCCGTAATCACGCCGTCCGTCGGTACCGTATCCCCGTCCCGCACCACCAGAATATCACCGGCTTTTACCTGGTCGATCAGAACTTCCGTCTCCTCCCCGTTCCACAGTACCCTGGCGGTTTTGGGAGCCAGATCCATCAGTTTGGCAATCGCTTCCGAAGTGCGGGATTTTGCCCGCGCCTCCATATATTTTCCCAGGGTGATCAGCGTCAAAATCATGCCGGAGGACTCAAAATATAAATCCATGGAAAAGCGGTGTACCAGTTCGTCATCCCCGTGCCCGAACCCCCACGCAATCTTGTAAATGGCATAAATTCCGTACACAAACGCCGCGCCGGAGCCAAGCGCGATCAGGGAATCCATGTTTGGGGATCGCCGCCACAGGTTTTTAAACCCGTTTTTAAAATAATGTCCGCCGGCCGCCAGAACCGGAAGCAAAAGCAAAAACTGGGTGAACGCGAAAATCATCGCATTTTCCATGCCCGTCAAAAACTTTGGCAGCGGCCATCCCGCCATATGCCCCATGGAAATATAAAACAGCGGAACCGTAAAAACCAAGGAAACCGCCAATCGTTTCTGCATCAGCCGCATCTGGGACAACGCCCCGTCCGAACCGGCGCTTTTTTGACTGCCGCCCTCCGGCGTTCCACTTTTTGCGCTTCCCGTGTGCACAAAAGCGCCATATCCGATATCCGTCACTTTTGCGATAATCCGCTCTGTATCCAACTTGCTTTCATCATAGGTTACCGCCATACTGTTTTTTAACAGGTTGACACTGACCTGCTCCATTCCTTCCATTCCGGAAACGCCCTTTTCAATGCGGGCGGAACAGGCCGCGCAGGACATACCCGTAATATCATAAACTTCCTTCTTCAAGCAAATACCCCCTTCCCTTTGTTTTCCGGCTGCTGCTATCCGGCCTGACAGGCGGCATCATAGCGGCTGTTTCCCATGCGGCCCACTGCCGTTTGACTTTTTGGACTTCCTTTGCTACCATATAAACAGCAAGCGGCAGATTTCCCTGTCGTTTCCTACAGTATACCACCCATTTGTAAAATTGGAAGAACGCACTATTTTGTAATATACTACCCAAAAAGTAACCGTAACATACCCATTGGACACGGAAACCCATTTCGCAGGAAGGGGAGCGACCCCGGAAAGGGCTGCTGCCTGTCCCGCCTCCCATTCCTGCGAAATGGATTTGCGTGCCCAACGGCACAAGGAGAACTCGTTATGGCAAAAAATGCTTTCCAAAACCAAAACTGCCCTGTATCTGTCACCATCCGGCTGATCGGCGGCAAATACAAGGCACTTTTGTTATGGCATCTGACCGGACGGACACTCCGTTTCAGCCAGCTTCACAAATTGGTTCCCGAGGCAACGTCCAAAATGCTGACCCAGCAGCTCCGGGAATTGGAGGAGGACGGACTCATCCTGCGCACCGTCTATCCGGTGGTTCCTCCCCACGTAGACTATTCCCTGACCGAACTGGGGCAAAGCCTTTTTCCGATACTGGAATCCATGTACCGCTGGGGCAGCGCGTTTATGGAGGCGGAAGGACGAACGCCGGACTGCTCCATGGCCTTTCCGTGTCCCCACTGCGGCGAAGGGCACACCGTCCCCTGATTATTCGCATGCCGTCAAAATTTCCAGAACCGGCCCTTCCACCTCCCTGCGCAGTTCCATTTCCCGCAGCTGGCCGGTCGCATAGAGCAGGCCCCGTCCTTCCTCCGCCTGCTGCGCCACATGATAAACAGCGGTTTTCAAATCAAAAGACATCTCCGCCCGGTTGAGGAAATCAAACACCCGCCGGGTTTTCTGGTTTTTGTGCAATACAGTGTGCGCCATTTCCACCACCAGCCTGTCCCCGTTTCTGACGGCGGGAATTTCTATCGTCGCCACCCCCTTTTCGGCATCGTAAGCAAAGCCGATACCGGGAACCTCCCTGCCGCCGGCATAGGCTTTTACGGTCATCCCTTCCTTTATGCCCCAAATACGGAGACGGTATTTTCTCAGGGCCGGAATTACTGCCGTATTGCCCCCAGGAACCTCGCGTATAAACCGGGAAACCTCCCCCGCCTCATACCGCATCTGCGTTTTTGCCCAATCCTTTTCCCGGAACAGGGTTCCCTGTCCGTTGTCCTCCCACAAAAGGAAGCCGCCGTCGTCCCCTGCGCAAATATTCACTTCCAGATATTCCGGATTTTCAAGTCCGTTCCCCCCGCTCTTGGCATCCATAGGGATAACCGCACCGCATTTTGCCAACACCGGTATAGACTCTGCGGTACGGTACAGCGTCAGCATCCGGTCTCCCTCATAGATCAGTCCGGTAAACAAATCTATCCACTTTCCTTCCGGAAGCCATGCCGTAACCCCCGCCGTCCCCGACTCTTTATCCGCCTGCCCCGTGATCGGACACACCAATAGCTGGGATCCAAAATAGTATTCGTTGGGAACCTGATAGGCCTCCCGCCGCTGGGGATTGTGATAATACAACGGCTGCATCAGCGGGATGCTTTCCGTACTGGCCCGCACATTCATCGTATAAAGATAGGGAATCAGCCTGTGGCGCAGCCGCAAAAACCGTTTCATGATTTCTTCCGCAATCCGGTTGTACCGCCACGGCTCTTTGCCGTTAAACTCGCTGTTGGAACTGTGCAGCCGCAGGATCGGGGAAAAACAGCCAAACTGCAGCCACCGCACCGCCAATTCGTCATCTTTGATTCCCTGCATATGCCCGCCGATATCATGGCTCCACCACCCGTAACCGATATTGGATGCGGTTGCGGTAAAATACGGCTGAAATTGCAGGCTTTTCCAGGAAATAATGGTATCCCCGGAAAATCCCACCGGATACCGGTGGCTGCCAGGTCCGCTGTAGCGGGAAAAAACCAGTCCCCTGCCGCCTCTTTTGCAGCTGTCCAGATAGTGGTAATGGTTGAGCATCCACAAAGGATCCAATCCCTCAATACCGGAATTTGCCCCCTGCTGCCAGTCAATCCACCAAAAGTCCACTCCCTGCTTTTCCAACGGGTGATGCACGCAGGTAAAATACCCCTCCAAAAAGTGCGGATTTCCGATTTCAAAAGGAATCGGCTCCCTTTTTTGCGCATCCATCCCCATATACGCCGCAAAGTCCGGATAGCACTCTTCAAACGCGCGCACCCCATCCGCCGGATGTACATTCAGTGTGACTTTCATCCCTCTGTCATGAAGTTCACGCAAAAACCCTTCCGGATCCGGAAACAGTTCCCGGTTCCAGGTATACCCCGTCCAACCGGTTCCGTATTTGGGATCCACTTCCGTGATATGCCAGTCCATATCAATCACTGCAACCGTAAACGGCACGTTTTCCTTTTGAAAACGATCCATCAGTGCCAGATAAGACTCCTGCGTATACCGGTAATACCGACTCCACCAGTTTCCCAACGCAAACCGGGGAAGCAGCGGAACCTCCCCCGTTAAAATATGAAAATCCTGCAGGCATTTCACATATTCCCTTCCATACCCGAAAAAATACAAGTCCTTTCCCGCCCGGTCTTTTCTTTGGGCCACCCAGCCGTTTTCGTCCAACAGCAGGGACTTGCTGTCCTCCAGCACGGCCCAGCCCTGCGCGGAAAGGATGCCTCCTTCCAGCAAAACTTCCCCGTCCGCTCCGTCCAGTGTTCTTGCCGTTCCTCCCAAATCTTTCTGCACATCCCCGTAATTCCACACCGACGACCACGCGCCGAACTGTCCGCTGACCCGGATTTGCAGTCCCGCCGGGGTAAAAGGCCCCTTGCGGTACCGCAGGCGCAAAGCCGAAGTGGTGATTTCCAGCATTTCCCCCGTATCCTTCGCCTCAAAGACGGGTTCCGGAAAACTCCGGCTGACCACTGTCTGCGTCCTGCAGTCCACGAACTCCCCCCGCTCACTATATTCCATTCTGATCAGCGCGGGCGTTAACACGGTGAAACGGTACTTCTCCCCCCGCACCACCGCTTTATTGCAGGGCAGCGGATTTTGTTTTTCATCCAGACCCATCCTATTTCTCCCCCTTTCCGTCATAAAAGCGACTCTATCGGTAAAACGGTGCAGGCGGCCTGCCCCGAAACCATCTTTGTCTCTGCGCTTCCGTCTTTCCACGAAACCATGATTCCGTTTCCCAGATCATCCTTAAACCTATAGTTTCCTTCCGGCCCGGCAGTCACAAAGCAAAGCCTGCGGTATCCGTCCCCTCCGTTTCCCACATCGCTTCCCAGCCGCAGGCTTTCATCCAAATGCAGGGCCACGCATCCGCCGTCCCGCAAAAATACCGGAATCCGGTCCCTGCCGCAGTGTACTTCCCATACTTTTCCGCCCTGCAGGCGGCGTATCTTTTCTGCGGCCTCTCCCTGTCCGTCCCGCACATCGACAGGCCACAGGCTGTTCCATGCCCCCTTTGGCAGATACACCTTTCTCCCGTCTTTGCCTTTTTCCAAAACGGGAGCCACCAAAAGATCGCCCAGCATAAAGCAGTCCTCCGCCAAAAGCGCCCTCTCTTCCTGCGGATATTCCAGCGCCAGATGACGCATCATGGGCAGCCCGCTGTCCGCAGACACAAGACTTTGCTGGTACAAATACGGCAAAAGGTTCATCCGCAGCAAAAACCAGTACCGCAGCCGCTCCACCAGTTCCTCATCCCGGTAAAACGCGCCGATATTCCATGGGCTCCTATCGTTGATGCCTCCGGAGCCGGGGAACTGTTCCGCAAACTGTCCGCCCACCGGCTCGGAGTGCCACTGCATCACCGGCGCAAAAGCCGCAGCCTGCACTGCCCGTTCATACAATTCCTTTTCCGGCAGCGCGCCCGCAAATCCTCCTATATCAAAACCCCAGAAGGGCACGCCGCTAAGTCCCAGGCTCAGGCCCGCAAGGATCACATGCCTAAACTCCTCCCATGTGGACATCTGATCCCCCGCCCACTGTATGGGAACCCTCTGCTGTCCCGTATAACCCGCCCTGCTAAACAGTACCCGCCCTTTTCCGGCAAAAGCGGCATATGCCTGCACATAGCGGGACGCAAAAGCATTCCGCAATTCCAGGCCGGTCAGACCGTCTGCGGACACCACGTCGTCCGTGAGCACAAATTCCCCGCCGTCAGTCTTAAAGCCGTCCACTCCCATATCCAGCAAATATTTCCTTTTTGCGAACCACCATTCCACCGTTTCCGGATTGGAAAAATCAGGCAGCAGGGAACCGCCAAACCAATGATCCTCCGGGATGCGGTAAGGGGAACCGTCCTTGTTTTTGATGCAAAGATCATGTTCCCGCGCATACGCCCAATCTGCATCCTGCACCGGATGCGCCTGCCCGTCCCCCATTCTTTTCAGGACCGGGATCTGCCAGAGAACCAGATGGATTCCCTCGCCTTTCAGCTTTTGCACCATGGCGGCAGGATCTTTCCATTTCCCCCCTCCGTTAAACCGGTAAAACGTCTCCTCGTCGCTCCATGCTTCCAGTACCATCACCGTATGGGGAAAGCCGTGCCGTTTTGCCAGGGCAAGCTGTGCCTCCGCCTCTTCCTGCGTGTCCCAGCGGTTCGCGGACATCCACGGCCCCAGACTCCATTTGGGTACCGCCGCCGGTTTGCCGGTGACATCCGTAAACGCCCCCAAAATCTCCCTCGGGGTTCCCATAAACAGATACGCCAAGGGAAGCCGTCCCCGGCTGTCTTTTTGGATATACACTTTGATACAATCCCCAAAGGAAAAGCGTACTACCGTCAGCGTATCCACAAACAACCCGACGCCGCCGTCCGTAAAGAAAAACGGAACCGGACAATAGCTGACTTCCCCTTGGTTGCAGAATTTTTCAAACACTTCCGTCTCCACGGTAAGGCCTTTCTGGTTTACCCGGTTGAAACGTTCCCCCATCCCAAAGGCGGCCCGGTAAGGCTGTGCAAGAGACAAAACACAGGTTTCCTTTTCCCAATATCCGCCAAACGAAGTTTCCCCTTCCTCCAAAAATGCCTTTTTTCCCCCGGTGCCTGCCAATGCATTTAAATCATATTTGTATGTCTGTGCCATATGTTTCCTCCGTTTTTCGTCTGTCGCCGGGTTTTTATATAAGATTCCCCCCTTTGTGCAGAAATTCTTTCCTGTAGCACAAAGGGGGGGAAATCTTACCTTTTATGCGTGATGGCGCGCCGGCTGTCTGCGCCGCTTGGCCAAGGCGTAAGCGGCAGCTTTTTGCATGCCGGTTTACTCGGTATATCTTGCGTAAGCGTCCGTATAAATCTGGATCAAGCGCTCCAGACCCATGGCGTTAAGCTGTTCCACATATGCATCCCACTCCTCATCGATGCCGCCCTCGGTAACCCATCTGGCGCGGGTGCTCTCCACATACTTGTCAATATCCGTCACAAGCGTGGGACGCTCCTCATTTTCCTCGTTGGTAAACATCACGTTGGGATACGGAGTCGTAACGGTATCTTCCGCGATCTTGCTCTTTTCCACCTTCATGCCGTCGCCGCTCTCTGCGGAAAGTTTTACGTTAGCCTCAAAGTCCTTGCTCACATATTTGGGGCCAAAGTCACGCAGGCTGGAATCCCAGTACCAGGAATCCGCGCTGGTTCCTTCCGGGGGATCGTTTAACGTATATGTCCCATCCTCATGTTTGGTAATGACGTTGCCGATGCCGCCCCAGAAGTTCTGGATACTGGCCTCGCCGGTATAAAACTGGTCGATCCATCTTGCCGCCACATCGGGATGCTCACAGAATTTGGTAATCATGACTTCGTTGCGTACAATACTGGAAACGCCGTTTACATCGCCGCCGGTATAGGCTTTTCCGTCGCTGCCCTTGATGGGGGCAATAATTTCATACTCGGAAGACCACTGTCCGAAGTTGGAATCCTCCGTCCATGCATATTCAAAGCCAACCCTGGAAACATTGGGATCCTGCCGTTTTGCCGTCTGCATGGTATCATCCTGTGTAAAGGCTTCCGGATCGATAATACCTTCCGCATACAGTTTGTTCAGCCATTTCAGCCCTTCCTTATAGGCTTCACTGGTGGGATAATAGGTCAGGGAACCGTCGTCGTTTACCAGCATCTTATAGCCGTTTAAGTCCGTAATGCCAAAGGGATTGAGCAGATCCATGGAAAGTCCCTTGGAACCGGTGATGGGAATTTCATCATTGGGATCCCCGTTTCCGTTGGCATCCTGCTCCTTGAACGCCTTGAGCACTTCGTAAAGTTCGTCTATTGTGGTAGGCACGCTCAGCCCAAGGTTATCCAGCCATTTCTTATTGATGATCGGCTGGTTACAGGAACGGGGACGCAAAGGAAGGTTCTTTCCCATGGAATACATCTTACCGTCCGGGAACGTACACACCTTCTTCAAATCCGGCATTTCCTCCAGCGCCTTTTTGTAATTGGGCATATACTGGTCGATCAGATCATCCAGGGGAAGGAAAAGTTCCTGATTGTTAATGATATCCGCATCATTGAACGTCTGGTTGCCAAACACAATGTCCGGAAGTTCTCCGCCTGCCAGCATAATCCCTTTCTGCTCGCCCCAGTCGTTCAAAGACTGCACCTGCCATTCAATCTTGACGTTGGATTCCTGCTCCAGCTGTACCAAAAACTCATTGTTTTTAAAGCTGTCTCCCATGTTACCCCAGCGGGTAGTCAAAACCGTCAGCGTAATCGGCTCCTCCACAATCGGCATGCCCTCAGCGGTTGCCGTTGTGCCGGCCGCGTTTTCCTGGGCGGCATCCCCTGCAGGCTCCTGTTCCTTTGCGCCCGCTTCCTGCGCAGGTGTTTCCTGTGCCGCCGGAACGTTTTCGTTCCCGCCGCTGCCGCAGCCTGCCAGCGTAACCGTCATCGCCGCCGCCAGCGCAAGACTAAGTACCCGTTTCATTTTCATACCTTCTCCTCCTTATTTTTCCGGGCGGCTGCGTACCTATCCGGCGAACGCCGCCTGCCCCCCAGGCAGCCGCTTGTAAGCGGCCGCCGTTATTATGTGCATGATCTGCGGTCAGCCTTTCACCGCACCGATCATAACGCCCTGATTAAAATACTTCTGCACGAACGGATAGAAACACATGATCGGCAGGGTGGATACAATAATGACCGAATAGCGCATCAGGCTGGAAAGCCGCAGCGCAATCTGCATGGCCTCGCCGCTCCCAAAGGACATCTGCATGTTGCTGGTAATCAGAATGTTCCGCAGAATCAGCTGCAGCGGGTATTTATCCGCATCTTTCAAATAAATCAATGCGTTGAAATATGAATTCCACATCCCCACCGCCGTCCACAACCCGATTACCGCAAGAATTGCCTTGGAAAGCGGAAGTACAATCTTAAAGAAATAGTGCAGATTCCCGCAGCCGTCAATCCTTGCCGCATCGTTCAATTCTTCCGGAATATTATTTTCAAAAAACGTCCTTGCCACTATGATATTATAGGTTGAAACCGAAAAAGGCACGATCATGACCGCCCAGGTATTATACAGATGGAAATCCTTGATCGTCAGGAAGGTGGGGATCAAACCGCCGTTAAAAAACATGGTGATAATGAACAGCATCATGAAAAATTTCCGTCCCACCAAATCTTTGCGGGAAAGGGCATAAGCCGCAAAGATATTGACAACCATTCCAACCGCCGTCCCCAGCAGTGTATAAAAAATCGTATTCCTGTAACCAATCCAAATCTCGCTATGCCTTAAAATCTCTTCATAGCCATCCAGCGTAAAACCTTTTGGCAGCAGCCATACCTGGCCGCCCGCTACCGCCGAAGGGTCGCTGAAAGAAGCGATCACCACAAAATACAACGGATACAAAACAAGCAGGAAAATCAATACCGAACACACATATAAAATCACATCAAAAACTTTATCCGCACCGCTCTTTTTTACTTTCCTTGTCACTGATGCCGCCATTTTCTCTCCCCCCTTCTCACCACAGGCTGTTCTCACTGAGCCGTTTTGAAATCTTGTTCACCAAAATCAGGAGCACAAAATTCACAATGGTGCTAAACAGGTTGATGGCTGCGGAATAGCTGTACTGTGTATTAATCACACCGATCTTATAAACATAGGTGGAGATCACCTCACTGCTGGACAAATTCAAGTCGTTCTGCATCAGATAGACCTTCTCAAACCCAAGGCTCATCAGATTTCCCATCCGCATAATCAGCATGATAACCGCTGTGGGAAGCAGCATCGGAATATCCACGTGACGGATTTTCTGCAGATTTGTCGCACCGTCCACGGTTGCCGCCTCGTAAAGACTGGGATCCACTCCGGAAAGCGCGGCGATGTAAATAATGCTGTCCCAGCCTGCATGCTGCCAGACATCCGTCCACACATACAAATGCTTAAACGCCCCGGCGCTCCCCATGAGGTTTGGCGCTTCAAAGCCAAGCAGATTACAGATTGCGCCAAACACGCCGCTTCCGGGCGAAAGTAAAAGCGTGATGAGCCCTACGATAACTACCGTGGAAATAAAGTGCGGCATATAGGTAACGGTCTGGAACACCTTCCGATACCGCCCGTCCCGCATCTGGTTAATCCCAAGGGCCAAAATCACGGGAACCGGAAACACCAGCAATCCGTAAAGTGTAATGACCAGCGTATTGCGTATCGTGGTTCCAAACTGGAAAGAGTCAAAAAACTTCTTGAAATATTTGAACCACGGATCTGCCCATGCGCTTCCCAAAATGCCGTTGGATGCTTTGTATTCCTTGAACGCTATCAAAACCCCATACATAGGGCGATAGGTAAAACAAAGCAGCAATACCAACGCCGGGAGCAGCATCAGATACAATCCCCAATTCCTCCGGATACGAAGCCAAAGCCCCGCCTGGTTTTCGTCCCTTCCTTTCAGCCTTTTCACATCTCCGACCTCCTCACCATGCCTTACTGTTATCGTTAACAATTACATATTAACATCTATCTTGCACATTGTCAATATTAATATTTTATTTTTACATATACTTTTTTCTCTATTATCTTCTTATTCTCATATTTTTTTGTATATTTTGTATATTCTAATATTCTTTCCCAAAAAATTCCCAGCTTTGCACGTATCTTCCCTCCCACCTTTTTTCATTCATCTTGTTAGCCTTACCAATTCCATCCCGCATCCGGCGGACAAAAACACGGCCAAACCCTTCGGCAGTTCTCCCTCGGCAGGCCTATCAGGCCGTGCATATCCGTTCCGGAGGCAGAAAGGCAGGGACGGCGGGAGGGACAACGGCCTTTTCCGGGGACGCTTCCGCTCGAAAAATACGCAGCGGCTCATAGGGCTGCAAAAGACGCAGTCCAAGAACCGACGTGTTTTAACGCCCCGGGAAAAGGCCGTTGTCCCTCCCGCCGTCCCTGCCTTTCTGCCCCCGGAACGGATTTTGGCAACGCCGGCAAATGCTTCCTTGTAATTTTTCATAGATTTGTTATAATAAATATTGGTAGTTTATAGAATTGTTACCGTTATCACACTGGAGGTACCAATGGCAACTTTAAAAGACATCGCAAGAGAAGCCGGCGTCAGCGTCATGACCGTCTCAAGAGTAGTAAACCACCGTTATCAGGAGGTTTCGGAAGAAAATATCGCCAAGATACAGCGTATTATCGCGGAGTATGGCTATGTACCCAATTCCTCCGCGCGCAGCCTTTCCTCCAATTCCTCGCGCATCATCTCCGTTATTATTCAGGGAAAAGACAATCCTTTGGAATCCCGTTTCAACGCGTCCATGATCGGTTATGTGATTCAGGGCATTCAGGCACGGGGATACCAGGCCATGGTTCATTTTATAGAAGAATACGCGGACGTCACCAGACATTTACGTTCCTGGAAATCGGAAGGAGCCATTTTTCTTGGGACATTTGACGAAAACATCCGGCAAATGCAGGAGGATAACAAAATTCCCCTTATTTTTACGGACAGTTACAGCAGCATCCGGCAGGTCATCAATGTGGGAATCGACGACTATAAGGGCGGTATGCTGGCCGCCGAACACTTTATCGCTTACGGCCATAAACATTTTGCCTTCGCTTCCCCGCATATTGAACACAGCCAGGTCATACGCCAGCGCCTTCTGGGGTTTTCGGACGCGCTCCGGGATGCCGGTTACGTTCTGCCCGAAAGTCATATTTTGAATGCATTCCATGTGGAGCAATGCGCGGACGCGCTTTGTTCCCTGCCCGATCCCGTGACGGCGGTTTTTGTACCCATCGACGACAGTGCCGCAAGCCTGATGGCCGCGTTGAAGCAGCGGGGCTTCCGCATACCGCAGGACTATTCCATCATCGGTTTCGACGACTTCCCGTTGTGCCGTTATGTGGAGCCACAGTTGACCACCATCGCGCAGGACATCCGCCAAAAGGCGCAGTATGCGCTGGATCTTTTGTTCCAGCACTTGCAGAACCGCACGCTGCCCACCCAGAACATCATCCTTGACGTGCAGCTGATCAGCCGGGAGTCGGTGGCACGCATACCACAGTAACCCTGCGCCGCATGGTACGCACAGGGAAAGCGCGGCGGGTGCGCGCTCCCGCCTGCAGGCATTTGAAACTTTCACTGTCATGCTGTTATTATAATAAAGGAGATTTTCATGAATTTTGACTTAGAGATCAGTGTTTCCATGATTACCGTTTTTGTGCAGGGGCTTTTAAGCTTCTTTTCCCCCTGCGTACTTCCGCTGGTTCCTCTCTACATCAGCTATTTTTCGGGAGGCGCAAAAAAAGTGGAAGCAGACGGCAGCATACACTATCCGCGTATGCGCACCCTGCTCCACACGTTCTGTTTTGTTTTGGGAATCAGCGCCGCCTTTTTTCTGTTGGGTATCAGCTTTACTTCGCTGGGCCGTTTCTTTTCCTCCAACCAAGCGTTGTTTTCCAAAATCAGCGGTATCATCATGATTCTGTTCGGATTATACCAATTGGATATTTTCGGGCGTTCTTCCAGACTGGATCAGGAACGCCGCCTTCCTTTCCGGATTGACAAACTGGCCATGAGCCCTTTTGCCGCTTTCCTGATGGGATTTTTCTTCAGCTTTGCCTGGACTCCCTGCGTAGGACCCGTGCTGGGAAGCGTCCTGCTTATGGCAGGCTCTGCGGGTACGGCGGTGAAGGGCTTTTTCCTCATTGCCGTTTACACGCTCGGATTTGTACTGCCCTTCCTCGCCGTTGGCCTGTTTACCGGTGCGGTGTTGGATTTTTTCAAAAAGCACACCGGCGTGGTACGCTATACTGTAAAAATCGGGGCCATACTGATGCTGCTTATGGGCGTCATGACACTGACCGGTTTCATGAACGGGCTGACCGGATACCTTTCGGGTTTCGGGTCTGCGGACGGCGAAACGGCAAAACCGGAATCCGCTGCCGAAGCGGACGGGGAAACGGTTTTGGGCTCCGATGCAGATGCCGATGGCGAAACGGTTCCCGGCTCCGATGCAGATATCAACGGGGAAACGTCTTCCCCCGACACGGTGGCCGCACCGGATTTTACCTTGACAGACCAAAACGGAACGACACACACACTTTCCTCTTATCAGGGAAAGACCGTTTTCCTGAATTTCTGGGCCACCTGGTGTCCCCCCTGCCGCAGTGAAATGCCGGAAATCCAAACACTCTATGAAAAGTACGGGGAAAACCAAGGGGATTTGATCGTCCTTGGCGTCGCTGCGCCCGATACCGGACAAGAAGGCAGCGCCGAACACATCGCGGACTTTTTATCCGAAAACGGCTATACCTTCCCGGTTGTTATGGATGATTCCGGCCTGTACTCCTCCCTGTACGGGATCCGCGCTTACCCTACCACTTTTATGATCGACGCGGACGGCAATGTATTTGGCTATGCGCAGGGCGCGCTGAGCATGGAAATGATGGAAAGCATCGTACAGCAAACCATGGAAGGCAAACGGCAGTAGGCGCTGCGTTACGGCCTGTCCTGCCGGAACGCCTTGTCTGCCTCAAATGCCCCTCCGTCACCCGCAGCGCCCTTGGAGATCTTCCCAGCGTTTATCCACTTCCGCCTGGAACAGGGCAATCAGATTTTCCCGCCCGGGCGCAAACAAATGCCGAAACCTCTTCTGGGGACGCAAAAAATCCTCCACGGGCAGTTTATTTTTCGGCTTGTAGTTCAGGATCCATTTTCCGTCCGCCACCTCATACAACGGCCAATAGCAGGTTTCCACCGCCAGCTTGCAGATATTCATCAGTTCCGACGCATCGTACCCCCATCCCCTCGGGCAGGGAGACATGACGTTGAGGAAAGCGGCTCCGGGCGTATAGATGGCCTTTTGTGCTTTTTCGTGTAAATCCTTAAAATTTGCCGTAAAAGTCGTCTGCGCCGCATACGGGATATGGTGCTCGGCCATGATCGCCGTCAAATCCTTGCGCACCTGCACCTTCCCGTCCGAAACCGTACCGGCCGGCGTCGTGGTGGTATCTGCAAACTGCGGCGTCGCGGAGGAGCGCTGCGTGCCCGTGTTCATATATGCGCCGTTATCATAGCAGACATACACCATATCATGTCCGCGTTCCATCGCCCCGGACAAAGACTGGAACCCGATATCATAGGTTCCGCCGTCGCCGCCGAACGTGATAAATTTATAATTTTCCTTCACTTTCCCCTTTTTTTGCAAAACCCGGTAAGCGGTCTCCACGCCGGACAGTGTTGCGCCCGCATTCTCGAAAGCGTTGTGGATATAGCTGTCCTCATATGCCGTATAAGGATACATAAAGCTGGATACTTCCAGGCATCCGGTGGCATTGCCTACCACCGCCCTGTCCTCCGGGCGCAGTGCGCGCAGCACCGCACGCACTGCCACCGTTCCGCCGCATCCCGCGCACATCCGGTGGCCCGGCGCAAGCCTCTCTTTCCTGCCCATCACTTCTTTGAAATTATAGGTCGTTTCCATTTCCGCCATACTCTTTTCCAACCTCCGTACAGACTGCAGCTTTTGTCTTGCATCCGTAAATGCCTTTTTGATGCGTCCAAATCCATGCTTCTATTCACGCAGTCCGATATAAGCATACATGTCCCTGACCTCATGGGTTTTGGACAGTTCCTCCAGCTTCCGGTAAACTTCTTTGAAGTCCTCCACCGTGATATCCCTTCCGCCCAATCCGTAAAAATAATTCACAAATTCCGTCCGGGATTTCACGCTGTAGAGCGCAGCCCGCACTTCTGCTCCCAAAGGCCCGCCTGCGGCGGCAAACATCTCAGAACGGTCCAGTACCGCAACCGCTTTTTTATCCCGCAAAGCCATCGCCAGTTCTTCCTCCGGAAAAGGACGGAAAACCCGTATTTTCAACAGCCCTACTTTTTTTCCCGTGGCGCTCCGTATTTCATCCACCGCCGCCTTACAGGTTCCCGCTGCGGAACCGATAATAACGATGGCATAGTCTGCATCCTCCAGCCGGTATTCCTCAAAAAACCCGTATTTTCTGCCTGTAAGGCGTGCAAAGCGTTCCGCAGTCTCCAAAATCACACGCTTGGCCCTGATCATGGCTTCCCGCTGCGCCCGTTTGGTTTCCATATAATAAGCGGACACCGCATAGGGGCCCACTGCCATCGGCTCATCCGCATTTAGCAGATAGTGGGCAGGACAATATTCCCCCACAAATTCCCTGACTTTTTCGTCCTCCAAAAGCAGGATATTTTCCACGCCGTGGCTCGTGATAAACCCGTCCTGGCAGATCATCACCGGCAGACGCACCGCCTCATGCTCCGCTATGGGATATGCCTGCAAAAAATTGTCGTATACTTCCTGATTGGACTCGGCATAAATCTGAATCCATCCGGAGTCCCTTGCCCCCATACTGTCGGAATGATCCGCATTGATATTGATGGGGCCGGACAGCGCCCGGTTCACCAGTGCAAGCACCACCGGAAGCCGGTCGGATGCCGCCACATATAATTCCTCCCACATCAGGGCCATACCGCATGAGGAAGTGGCCGTCACCACCCGCGCGCCTGCAGCAGCCGCGCCGATCGCCGCGCTCATGGCGCTGTGCTCGCTCTCCACATGAATAAATTCCGTATCGATTTTTCCGTTCGCCATATCGTTTGCCACATACTGGGGAATCTCCGTGGAAGGCGTAATGGGAAAAGCGGGCATCACGTCCGGATTGATCTGCCGGATGGCATAGGCCACCGCCTCGTTGCCGGATAAACGTTCCCTGATCGCCATTTATTTTCCCTCCTTCATCTCGATTGCGCCAAACGGGCAAACCTTTTCGCAAATACCGCAGCCTTTGCAATGGTCATAATCAAACTCCTGCCGCCGCCCTTCCCGCACCGGAATCGAAGAATCCGGGCACACCGGCACGCACAGCAGGCACTGTCTGCACTTGTCTTTTTTGTAAACGGGCGTGGAAGTCCTCCACTCCCCGGTGCAAAATCTGCGGGAGGTCGCCGGTTCATAAATCTGGTTGCCCTCCGTGATATTCTGCCAGGGACTTTTTTCGTTGATTGCTTCGTTCCTCATCTGTTCCCAATCCTTTCTTTTGACGGCTGTCTGAAACGGCGCACGCCCCAAAAGGCGTCACGCGCAGAACCCCCTGTTTGCCGCCGCTTCTTCCCCTTCCCGGATCGCCGCAAAGGTCATCTCCAGCGCCCGCATATTGCCCTCTATCACTTCCGGCTTTTTGGCAAATTTGTGGGCATAGGACTCCCGCATCTCCCTTAAAAACGCTTCCTGTGTCATCACACCGGATACCGCCGCCACCGCTGCCAGCATAGGGGAATTGGGATAATATTTTCCAAGCGCGCGTACCGATATTTCCCTGGCGTCCACCGTATAAACGCTGCCCGCAAACCCATGCAGCATGGCCCGGATTTCCTGCCTGGAGCGTCTTGTATTTACAATCAGCGCCCCTTCTTTTTTCAATCCCTGGGTCACGTCCGTGCCCTCCAACAGCCCGTCATCCACCACCACCACATAATCCGGCGTATAAATATTGGAATGCACGGTGATGGGCGACTGCCCGATCCTGTTGTACGCCGTAATGGGCGCGCCCATCCGCTCCGGGCCATATTCCGGAAAACCCTGCACATATTTTCCCGCTTTAAAGGCCACATCCGCCAACAGCAATGCCGCCGTCTTGGCTCCCTGCCCGCCTCTTCCATGCCATCTGATTTCTACCATATCCTTTTTCATCCTTACTCCCTCCTGCATATCGCAAGCCATGCTTGCGATACTGCCACCGATAAAGGGTTTGGAAGTTTGCTTCCAAACTTGTCTCCTATCACACAAAAAAGCCAACCCGCTGTTCCGCAAAGTTGGCCTGTCCGGTTTTTCTCCCCGTCAAAAAAGCTTCCACCGTAAACGGCAGAAGCGCTCTTCCCATTCCATTTACGACATACCAACATATGCGTCCTCTGTCACGGGAGGAACCCGTCAGCATCTACTCGCTCTCGCTTTGGTGCTGCAACTTGGGAGGGATATTCCATACACTCTACTCGTACCGCTTCTCAGCTTATGCGGCTCTCTGTGACTTTCAAAATGCATGTACTGTCTCCGTCATCGTCTTTCATGCCCGCAGTCCGGATCCCGCAAATGCGCTGCGCACATTTGTCTGCCACCGCAGGACATCCGGCCGTAACTTATAAAAGGCTTGCTCTCCAGCCGGATAAACTCATTATAGTAGCGTAATGGAGTATTGTCAAGACCCAATCTGTCTGTATACGGCCAATGCGTCCAAAACATGGTAAGCGGGCGTCCGGTGGGAACCGTCGGCTTTGGCCGTCACCAAAATATACTCCCTTTCATCAATCCGTGCCAGACTGGCCAGGCACAGCCCCGCCTGATCGGTAAATCCCGTTTTTCCGCCGAGAATACCGCCTCCCCGGATCTCTTCCGTCCCCAGCAGCGCAAACATGGTATTTTCAAATTCCAATCCCTCCGGGTGGCTTGCAACCGCCGCCGTCCGGTGGCTTTTACTGGTGAAAACATCCCGGAAGACTTGGTTTTGCAGCGCGTTTTGCAAAAGCAGCGCCATATCTGCGGCCGTGGAATAATGCGTCTGTTCATGCAGCCCGGTACAGTTTTCAAAATGCGTATCCGAAAGCCCCAGTTCGTCCGCCTTTCGATTCATCCGTTCCGTGAAAGCCTCCTGTGTCCCGGCAATTCTCTCCGCGCACGCAATACTGCATTCCGCGCCGGAGGGAAGCAGAATCCCGTAAAGCAAATCCTCCACGGACACCTCGTCGCCCGGTTCAAATCCCGCCACCGATGCATGCCGGGTATAAAGAAGGGTAAACATATCTGTTGTCAGGGTAATTTTCTCCTGCAAGTCCGAAAGGTTTTCCGCCGCCAGCCAGGCTGTCATAATTTTGGTGAGGGATGCCGGATACATACGCTCCCTGCCGTTATGCTCTGCCAAAACCGTTCCGGTTTCACAATCGACCAAGACAGCGTAGGGACTGTACAGCCGCGTCAGATCCGGGGACAGGACGGACAGGGGCTGGGGCTCCGCCTGCCCTGCCGGGCTTTCGCTTTCCCACGCCGGATTTCCGCTCTTCCCTGCGGGGTTTGCGTCTTTTCCGGCCGGACTTTCGCTTTCCTGCCGTCCGTCCAGAACACTGTGGAGCTCCCGAATCCATTCCGCCTGCAGCGTTCTGTCCGCAAACAGCCATATTCCGACCGCACAGACAGCCAGGGCTGCCGCCAGACGGACTCCCTCCCCCATCCGCCGCTTTCTCCTGCGCCGTCCATGCCTTCCATATTTTCCATACTCTCCTGCCGCCAGCCCCGGCCGCCCTTTTCCTCTATTCATACCGTCCAAATCCTCATTCCGCTTTTTCTTCCCCGTCCACCGGCAATTCTACCACAAATGCCGTGATTTCCTTTTCGCTTTCCGCCATGATCCTGCCCCCGTGCAGTGTGACAATATCCTTCGCGATTGCCAATCCCAAACCGGCGCCGCCTGTGGCGGTGGCCCGGGACTCGTCCAGACGGAAAAATTTATCAAATATCAAATCCAGCTTCGCTTTGGGAATTGTCTTTCCGTGATTTTGAAAACAAAGCCGCATCCGTCCCCCAGTCTCCTGCGCTTCAACCGCAATCTCCGTATTTTCGTAACTGTAAGCAATGGCATTTTTTAAAATATTCTGGAATACCCGGGCCAGCTTTTCCGGATCCCCATAGATAACGGCATCCTCCGCCACGTTAAGGCACACCGTATTTCCGTGCGCCTGCAGCAAGGGGTAAAACTCATCCGTCATCTGCAGCAGCATAAAGTGCAGGTCGATTCTTTCCCGATCCAAAGCCATCTGCTGCAGATTATAACGGGTAATTTCAAAAAACTCGTTCGAAAGTTTTTCCAAACGCAAAGCCTTGTCCAATGCCACATGCAAATACTTTCGCCGCTGCGGCTCCGGCATGTCTTCGGCCTCCTCCAAAAGGCTTAAATATCCGATCACGGAAGTGAGCGGCGTTTTCAAATCATGGGCCAAATAAGTGATCAGGTCGTTTTTGCGCGCGGCTTCCTCCCGCACGGCCTGCTCCTGTTTTTGCATGGCAGACTTGATCTGGGCCATTCTGACGGAAATTTCCGCATATTCTTTCGGAAAAACCTCATCCGCTTCCCGCTGCGCCGCCATAAAACGCCGTATTTTCTCCGCCAGATCCGTCACGCACTTTTCCACCTGCCGCTGTGCATATGCTTTCGACGACATATATACGATGACAGTCACCGCCACTACCGCCGTCACCAGGGTCCGGAAAAGCAGCCGTTTTACCCTTGGCCATGCGGGCTGCCACACATAATGCGTCACACCGTCCACCCCCTTTTCCGTATAACGCACCATATATCGCTCCGAAAACCAATCCACAAAAACCCCGTTCCATACCCGGTCCACCAGATCATACAGCACGAAGCACAAAATCACACCGGCTGCCGCCACAAACGCCATCTTCCCTATGCGCAGCCACTCGCGCCTCCTGCGCGCCCATTCTCCCTGTTCCGCAAAAAATTTATTCTTCAATTTTATAACCACACCCCCATACCGTCTTAATATATTTGGGATTTTCAAAAGAATCCCCCATCTTTTCCCGCAAATGCCGGATATGCGCCGTCACGGTGTTGGAATTTTTGCTGTAATACGCTTCTCCCCAAACCTGCAAAAATAAAGTCTCCGCACTGACCACCTTCCCCCGGTTTTTGCACAAAATACACAGAATGGCAAACTCTGTGGGCGTGAGGGAAAGCGGCTTTTCATTGAGCGTACAGCTGTGTCTGTCCTCATCCAGCGCAAGGCCCCCGCATAAAATAACCCGTTCCTCATCTTTGGCAGCCGCGTTATAGCGTTTGTACCGGCGCAGCTGCGCTTTCACCCGGGCCACCAGTTCCAACGGCAAAAAAGGTTTGGTCATATAGTCGTCCGCCCCGAT